>CAZKCB010000025.1:0-14137 GCA_964550965.1 uncultured Oscillospiraceae bacterium | reverse complement strand
GTTTGATTGATACGTTCGCCGATGATCCGGAAACGATCATCGAGCATGACGGTCCGCGTGCCGGAGCTCACTGCCGTGTAAACACCATGGTAGAGAGGCGAGGCGAGTGCATCGCCTGCTTCGCCCCAGACTTCCAGAAGCGCCTGTTTTTCAAGCTCATCGTTTATTTGCTTTATACGTTCTACTAGCAATTTGATATATTCGGGTGTCGTTCCGCAGCAGCCGCCGACGATCCGTGCACCTGCCCTGAGGATTTCTTCCATGGCATCCACGAATTCTTCGGCTTCGACATCGAATACCGTTTTTCCGTCTTCAACATGCGGAAGCCCCGCATTCGGCTGAACGATGACAGGAATTTTCGAATAGCGAAGGATCTCTTTTACGATCGGGATCATCTGCTTTGGACCAAGCGAACAATTGACGCCCAGAACATCGACGCCTAAATCCTGAAGAATGTTGACTGCGGTAAGCGGGTCTGTGCCCATCAGCATCCTGCCGTCCTGCTGGAAAGTGACGGAACAAAAAATCGGGAGATCCGTCAGCGCACGCGCCGTGATGACTCCCGCCTTCAATTCATAAATGTCCGTAAATGTCTCAAAGAAAATGATATCCGCACCTGCCGCAACACCTGCTTCTATCTGCTCGGCAAACAAGTCACAGGCCTCTTCAAATCCAAGATCTCCCGTCGGCTCCATCAGTCTTCCGATCGGTGCAACGTCAAGCGCAACATAAGGGGCTCCTGCATTTCTCGCAATTTCTACGGCTTTTTTTATGACTTCCGAAACGCTGTATCCTGTGTCTGCAAGCTTCCAGCTGTTTGCGCCAAAGGTATTTGAGGCTACAAAATCGGAGCCGGCCGCGACATATTCGCGATGGATGCGTTCGATCATTTCGGGACGGGTAAAATTAAGAGACTCCGGGAGTTCCCCAGTCGCCATGCCATACTTCTGCATCATGGTCCCCATTGCCCCGTCGCTGATCAATACCCTCTTTTTTAACAGTTCCCGAATCGTCATCTTTTGTTTCCTTCCTTATGCTTTCTTTGCTTGTCTGCTGCTATATGTTTTTTTGCTTGTCTATTACTATTTTTAAGAGATTCTATTCCTGGAGTCTCCGGATGTTTTCGATGTTGCCGATGATCCTTCTTGCGGTAGCGGGCTTGTTCATCGTGTATAAGTGGACCCCGCGGACACCCCAGGCCATCAGGTCTATAATCTGCTCGATCGCGTAGGCCTCTCCGGCTTCTTTGAGTGCGGCGGGATTGTTTTCATAACGGTCGAGGATACGCTGGAATTTCGGCGGGATCGCGCAGCCGGCAAGCTTTGTGATCCGCAATATCTGGTTTTTATTGAGAACCGGCATTATTCCTGCGGAAACAGGGATCGTGATCCCTGCGAGATCGATCTCTTCCATGAAGCGGTAAAACAGTTCATTGTCGAAAAAAAGCTGTGAAATCAGGAAATCAAGACCTTTGTCTGTTTTTTCCTTGAGGTATTTGATGTCTTTTACCTTGCTTTCGGCCTCGACGTGCCCCTCCGGATAGCAGGCTCCGCCAATGCAAAAGCCGCCAAAAGAAGAAACCTCCGCGATCAGATCTCCTGCATGCTCATACTGCAAGGGATTCGGAAAATCAAAATCCGGATCCTCAGGAATGTCTCCGCGCATGGCGAGGATGTTTTCAATGTTGCTTTCGCGTATCGTTTTCAGTGTATTTTTGATTTCATCTTTGGTCGCGGAAATGCAGGTCAGATGGGCAAGGCTTTCGATCCCATAATCGTTTTTGATCTTGCCTGCAATTTCAACCGTGCGATCCTTTTCTTTCCCGCCAGCGCCGTAGGTCACGCTGATGAAGTCAGGTTCAAGCCCTGAAAGCTCATCGAGAGTGCGAAAAATGGTTTCAACGGAAGCGCCGACCTTCGGAGGGAAGATCTCAAGCGAGATCACAGTCTTCTTTTGTTCAAACATATCTTTAATTTTCATTGATTATCCCTCCCTGGCGTTTCTTTGGTCAAAAGTATATTGTTCCTATAGTACTACTGTTTGTTCAAAAATAAAACCGTTTGTTCTGTTTTTTCACAAACTTGCGCAAATTCTTTTACTTTTTGCTGTAATAAACTTCTGCAAGGTAGAGCCCCTGCGGCGGTGCGGTGTGCCCTGCTCGCGTGCGGTCAAGGCTCGCAACGATATCGGTGATGGCCTCCGGCCTGATCTTTCCCTGTCCGACCTCGACCAGAGTCCCGACGATGATCCGAACCATATTATAAAGAAAGCCGCTTCCTTCGATCTCAAAGCGGAGCATCCCGGCGTTGTCGCCTTCGGCGCGGTCGATCTTCGCCGAATAGATTTCTCTGACAGTAGACTGTCCTTCTCCGCTGCCATTTCCTCCTGCTGACATAAAGGCCCGGTAATCGCGTTCCCCGGCAAGAAGTTCAGCGGCCTTCTGCATCGCAGAAAGATCGAGCGGCGCAGGGATCTGATAGCAGTGGTTTCGGCGCATGATATCCGGCATCGCCTGATTTCGGATCAGGTAGATATATTTTTTCCCGACACACGAAAAGCGCGCATGAAAGTCTTCCGGCATTTCTTGGATGTCTTTGATGCGCACATCAGGAACGCTGTAACGTCCTTCTCCGGCCAGAAGATTGTTTGCGGCAAAAGGGATGCGTTCGGCGGGGATCCTGAAATTGCCGCGCAAAGTCGCCCTCTGCCCGTAAGCATGGACGCCCGCATCGGTCCGGCTTGCGCCGTCGATCGTGATCGGCGCCGCACAAAGGACAGACAGCACACGTTCAAGCTCTCCCTGGACTGTCCTTTGCCCCGGCTGGCGCTGCCAGCCGGAGAAGCCGGTCCCGTCATATTCGATTGTCAAAAGCAGGTTTTTGCTTTCTTCTTTCATCTATTCGCCTTTATATTTTATTTGTTTTTTATATTATTTTATTTGACCTTTATTTATTCCGTTTTTTATATTTTATTAGCTTTAGACTTTTTTTTTTACCTTTTTTTCTCAATCCCAAAGTTCTGCTTCGGTCGGCACGTGGTTATCCGGCATGAAATAAGCGATCCGGGAAATGTTGATCAGATGCTTGTAATCAAGGTTTTCGGAAATGCTGTTATGTCCCCAGGAACCGCAGCCCAGCGTATTCGTCGGCGCAAGTCCGTTATAGAAGCTCCCGCCGGCTGAACTCGCGCAGATCTGGTTGATCACAAAACGCGAAACGGAAAGACGTTCTCCGGCATATTCGATATTTTTGTCGTTGTTGGAATGAATGGAAACGCTGTGCCCTTTCCCTTCGACTTCGAGGTTCGCTTCTGCAATCTCGACCGCTTCGGAAAAATCGTGGTAGCGATAGGCCGCAAGGACCGGACACATTTTTTCTTTCGAAAGCTCATCTGCTTCGCCGCTTCCGTCTGCTTCGGCTACGATCACCGCAGTTCCCTTCGGAACAACAAGTCCTGCAAGCTTTGCAATCACTTCGACGGACTGCCCTATTGCGTGGCGGTTCATCGCATCATCGACAAACATCGCTTTTCTGAGAGCTTCCTTTTCGGCACGGTCGGACACGATATAGGCATTGTTTTTCCTGAATTCTTCCATGATCTGTTCATATTCGTCATCGGGAATGATGATGCTTTGTTCTCCGGAACAGATGATGCCATTGTCAAAAATACGGCCTGCAATGATCTTCGGGATCGCTTCCTTATAATCTACCCCGCGGTCAATGATGCACTGAACATTTCCCGCTCCGACTCCGAGCGCGGGTCTTCCGCTGCTGTACGCTGCGTGGACCATCCCTGCTCCGCCGGTTGCGATCACGACATCGGCATTTGCGATCAGGTTCCTCGTGTTTTCTCTCGAATGCTGGTCTAAAATCTGGATCAGATTTTCGGGAGCGCCGAGTTTTTTGAGTTCTTTATTGATGAGCTCAATGGTTTCTGTGCTGCTCCGAACAGCTTTGTGATGCGGTGTTATGATGATGGCATTTCTGCCTTTGAGCGCAAACATGGCATTGCTCATCGGTGTTACGATCGGGTTGGTGCAGGGAACGATCGCCGCAGCGACACCCATCGGCTTCGCGACCTTGACGATTCCGGCCGCTTCGTCTCGTTCGATGATCCCGACGCTTTTTTTGCCGCGGAGGCTGTTCCAGATAATAGCGGCTTTGCTTTTATTCTTTGCGACCTTGTCAGCAACGACGCCCATTCCCGTCTCTGCAACTGCAAGCTCTGCAAGGTATTCGGCATTCTGATAAACCGCTTTTCCAACGACCTTGACAAGCGCATCGACCTGCTCCTGCGTATATTTTTCAAATTCGGCCTGTGCCGTTTTCGCTCGTTTCAAGTAGCCTTCGATATAAGCCAGACTTTCAGCCTGTGCTTTTTCATCGATCATCTTTTTTTCTTCGTTCGCCATTTTCTTTCTCCCTTCCGCTGCGCTTCGCGCTCGCTTTCCGGTCTTTTTGTTGATCGTTTATATTAATTCAAACAATTTGTTCAAACCATTTTCTTCGGGTCAACGATGCGATCAAATTCTTCTTCCGTCAGCAGACCTGCGCCCACCGTTTCCTCTTTCAAGGTCGTTCCTTTTTCAAAGGCGGCCTTCGCGATCTTTGCGGCGTTGTCATAACCGATGTGTGGATTCAACGCGGTGACAAGCATCAGCGACTTTGAAAGATTTTCTTCTATTTTTGCGTAGTTCGGTTTGATTCCGACGGCGCAGTTTCTATTGAAAGAAATCATCCCATCGGCCAAAAGCCTTATCGACTGAAGCACGTTGTGGATGATGACCGGCAGGAACACATTGAGCTGGAAATTGCCCTGTGCGGCTGCAAAGCCGACGGCGGCGTCATTTCCCATGACCTGGCAGCATGCCATTGTAAGCGCTTCACACTGGGTCGGGTTGACTTTACCGGGCATGATCGAACTTCCCGGTTCATTTTCTGGAATGATCAGTTCGCCGATCCCGCAGCGCGGACCGCTTGAAAGCCAGCGCACGTCGTTTGCGATTTTTGTAAGATCACAGGCCAGCGCTTTGAGTGAACCGTGAAGCATCACGAGAGCATCTCTGCTCGTAAGTGAATGGAATTTGTTCGGTGCAGTCACAAAGCTTCTTCCTGTGAGTTCGCTGATATGCTTCGCAGCCTTTTCTCCGAACTGCGGATGCGCGTTGAGCCCGGTTCCGACCGCCGTCCCTCCAAGCGCAAGCTCGCGAACATATTCGAGGCCTGAAAGGATCATGCTCTCGGAATGTGTAAGCATACTGTACCAGGCGCTGATTTCCTGTCCAAGCGAAAGCGGCACCGCATCCTGGAGGTGGGTTCTTCCGATCTTGATGACATCGCGATATTCTTCGGACAGCCGTTCAAAGGTCTCCGCAAGCTCCCGCATTGCCGGAACAAGATGGTTTTCGACCGCCATGACAGCAGCAATGTGCATCGCCGTCGGAAACGTATCGTTTGAGCTTTGTCCTTTATTCACATGGTCATTTGGGTGAAGTTTCTTCTCGCCGAGAAGCTCGTTTCCCCTGTTTGCAATGACCTCATTTACGTTCATATTTGTCTGCGTACCGCTTCCCGTCTGCCAAACGGCAAGAGGAAATTGCTCATCCCACTCGCCTGCGATGATCTCATCGCAAACGCTTGCGATCGCATCTGCCGAAGCTTCGTCGATCACAGCAAGTTCCAGATTCGCAAGTGCGGCCGCTTTCTTCAAAACAGCAAAAGCCGTAATGATTTCTTTCGGCATTTTTTCGGTGCTGATCCTGAAATTTTCAAGGCTTCTCTGTGTTTGAGAGCCCCAAAGCTTATCTGCAGGAACGCTGATTTCTCCCATGGAATCCCGTTCGATCCGATCCGCCATCTCTATTTCCTTTCCAGCTGCTCGGCTTTCCAAGCGCCTTCAACCGCCTTTGCAATCGCATCCGCAACGTCCTTGCGCAAAGGACTCGGAAGGATATAGTCCGCTTCAAGCTCTTCGGGTTTCACCAAATCGGCGAGGGCATAGGCCGCCGCCTTTTTCATTCCTTCCGTGATCTGCGTAGCGCGAGCCGCAAGTGCACCCTTGAATAGTCCGGGGAAGATCAAAACATTGTTGATCTGGTTCGGCTGATCAGAGCGTCCGGTTCCGATGACCTTTGCGCCTGCTGCTCTTGCGATTTAAGGAAGCACTTCTGGTTCGGGATTTGCCATTGCAAAAATGATCGGATCGGCATTCATTGTCTTTATCATTTCCGCCGTCAGGACTCCCGGTGCGGAAACACCGATAAAGGCGTCTGCGCCCTTTACTGCATCCGCAAGGCTTCCGCGGATCATTTCAGCGTTTGTTCTCTTCGCGAGCTTCAGACGTTCCGCATCGAGTTCCCCATCCATATCACCGGTGAGGATGCCGATCTTATCGCAGACCAAAAGATTTTTCAGTCCAAGGCTCAAAAGCATTTTTGAAATCGCGACGCCGGCCGATCCGGCTCCGTTGATTACAAGCTTTATACTTCCAAGCTCCTTGCCGACTACTTTGAGCGCGTTGATCAAGGCTGCGGAAGCAACGATCGCGGTTCCGTGCTGGTCATCATGGAATACAGGAATGTCCATTTCCTTTTTTAATCTTTCTTCGATTTCAAAACAGCGCGGCGCGGAAATATCTTCAAGGTTGATCCCGCCATAACCGGCGCTGATGTTTTTTATGATCATTATGATTTCTTCGGTGTCCTGCGTCTCGATGCAGACAGGCACGGCGTCAATGTCGCCAAACGCTTTGAAGAGAACAGCTTTTCCTTCCATGACAGGAAGAGAAGCTTTTGCTCCGATATTTCCAAGGCCGAGAACGGCGCTTCCGTCAGTGATGACGGCGACTGTGTTTCCTTTTGATGTGTAGCGATAAACATCCTCCGGATTATTTTTGATTTCCAGACAAGGCTGCGCAACACCCGGCGTATACGCGAGACTAAGATCATCTCTATTCTCAAGAGGAACTTTGCTCACGATTGCAAGCTTTCCCTTATGCTTTTCATGTAACTTCAATGATTCCTGATAATAATCCATGGTTTCCTCCGCGCTAAGCTATTTCTTCCTATTATTTCATTATTAAACTATTTTTTCGTATCATTATATTATATCTTTATTTGCTGTTCCTGTCCAAAACTATTGCGCCGGCGAATCGATCCTGCAAGTCGGAGCAATCGCAGCGGTGGCGAGGGGCAAATCAGACTTACTAATCGGGTTTCTCGCTTTGTCTTTCGAAAAGCCGAGATTATACTCTCCCCGTCGTTTGAAAGGCTAAAAAGACTTAGATTTTGGGAAAAGTTATCTAAAACGCCTTTATTTCAATGGGAAAAGTATAACTTTTTCGACCGCCCAATTTCTTCTGTTTTTTGACGCTTTCGCGGATGTTGCAATTTCAACGTTTTTTGTTTTTGTGTTTTTCGCACTTTTTGAAAATTATCTAAATCATCTCCGAAAAGCTAAAAAAAGATAACAATTAGCGCAAAAGTTATCTTTTTTTGAACAGTGAATGGCGATTTTAGATAACTCGGGCGCCCGGACAAAAGCGGCAGAAAACCGCGTTCTCGGAACTCTTCTATTGCAACGCTTTCCGGGTGCGTTCAAAAAGGGCTTTTTCGCTTTGGTCACGCGGTTATCTATTTTCTTTCTTTTTTTGTCGTTTTAGATAACTTTTCCTTTGTTTTGGGCTTTTCGCTTCCCACGGGGTGGGGCGCGCAGCACGATGAGGGGCAAGGCACAGCGGGCAGAAGGGTGGCGGGGTGCGCAGTGATGAGGGGTGCGGCGGTTTTTCTATCGCTTCATCGTGCCTGTCTTTTCGTAATTTGTATGCCAGGACAGTGCTTCCGAAAGGAGGTGGGGCGTGTGCAGTCCGCCTCCGGGATTTTCGCAGGCTCGGTTGAAATAATCAAGAAGCGCCTCCTTGTAGTCCGGGTGGGCACAGTGCTCAATGATACTGCGGGCTCTTTCCTTCGGCGAGAGTCCGCGAAGGTCAGCGTAACCCTGCTCGGTCACGAGAACCATCACATCGTGTTCGGTATGATCACAATGCGAAACCATTGGTACGATCGACGAAATGGCTCCGTTCTTAGCGGTGGAGGCCGTACTGAAAATAGAGATCGATGCGTTCCTCGCAAAGTCGCCGGAGCCCCCGATCCCGTTCATCATACGCGTGCCGAACACGTGCGTCGAATTGACGTTTCCATAAATGTCGGCTTCGAGTGCTGTATTCATCGCAATGACTCCAAGCCTTCGGATCACTTCGGGATTGTTGCTGATTTCCTGCGGGCGCAAAATGATCTTGTCCCGGAAAAAGGCAAGTTCCTCTTCAAAATGCGGGAGCTGTTCCGGGGAAGGGCTCACCGCTGTGCACGAGGCCATCTTTGCCTTGCCGGAGCGAAGCAGATCAAGCATGGAATCCTGTATTACCTCTGTGTAACAGGAAAGGCCTGAAAATTCGGCATCACAGAGCCCGTAGAGCACTGCGTTCGCGACACTTCCTACTCCTGACTGCAAGGGCAGCAAGCTGTTTGAAAGCCGGCCGGCCGCAACTTCCCCGCGCAGGAACGAAAGAATGTTTTCCGATATTTTTCGTTCTGTTTCTGTGACTGCCGAAAATGCACGCGTGTTATCCGCAGAATCCGAAATCACGACAGCTGCGATTTTTTCGATGCCGCAGGGAATGTAAGTCGTTCCGATCCTGTCTTCCGCACTCGTGATCGGAATCGGCTGGCGATCCGGCCAGGCCCCCGGAGTATAGATATCTGCCATTCCGAGAAGCTTCATCGATTTGGCAAGATTGAGTTCCACAATGACTTTGTCGGCATTCGCGATAAGCCCCGGAGCGTTTCCGATGCCTGTCGTCGGAATGATGTCACCGGCTCCTGTGATTGCAATGGCTTCGACCACGGCAATATCGACCTTTGGAAGTGCGCCGCTTTCAAGGCTTTGCGCAAAGTGCGAAAGATGCATGTCGATGTAATCGATTTTTCCTGCATTGACACGGTTTCGCAGTGTCGAATCGGTCTGATAAGGCATCCGCCTCACCGTGATGCCCTCTGCCGCAAGTGCGCCTTCGACCTCAGAGCCGATCGAGGCTCCGCTGTAAACAGTCAAATGCATCGGACCGCTTTGGCTTATGCTTTGAGTTCCCGCCTCTTGCGTTTTATATTTTTCTGCAAGCGCAAGCAAGGTTGGTTTCGGATAGCCGCTCGGCGTGAATCCGCCAAGCCCAATCACATCTCCGTCATGAAAAAGCTCTGCGGCCTCTTCCGGGGTCATGATCCGTGAAAGAAGAGCGGGGCATTGCAGACGTTGTTTGATTTGTTTTGTTTTTTCTGTTTCTATCCTGATGACTGCCATTCTTTTTCTCCCTAAAAAGCAGCCCCGGGAAGCAATGTACTCCGACCGGGGCGGTTTGTTTTATTTTTTCCAGGAACTCTTGAGGTCAACGATCTGGTTGAAGACCTTTTCCTGATCTGTACAGAGCTTTGTGTCTGCGATGTAATATCCCTGGCGGAAAAACTGAAAACGTTCTCCGGGTTTGACTTCTGCAATGGACGGCTCTGCGAAGGCTTTGGTCTCTTTGACCGAATCGGGATTCATAATGCTTTCGCCTTTTTCGTCCTCAACCATCAGATACGAGTAATTGCGGATCTTGATCGGAACGGCTGTCTTTGCATCGACCCAGTGGATCGTACCTTTGACTTTTCTGCCCTCAAAACCGCTCCCGCTTCTCGTTTCGGGATCATAAGTGCAATGCAATTCGGTGACTTCACCCTCCGCATCCTTGATGACTTCGTTGCAGGTCAGGAAGTAGGCGCCTTTGAAGCGTACTTCATTGCCGGGGAACAGACGGAAATATTTCTTTTCCGGGAATTCCATGAAATCCTCACGTTCGACGTAAAGTTCTCCGGAAAACGGGACCTTGCGGTTGCCGATCGACTCGTCTTTGTTGTTGTTTTCGATCTCGACTTCTTCGGTCTTGTCTGCCGGATAATTCGTAACGAGAACCTTGATGGGGTCGGTGACTACCATGCGGCTTTCGACCTTGCTCTGCAGGTCCTCACGGATACAATGCTCAAGCAGCGAAATATCGACGGTGCTGTTGCTCTTTGCCACACCGATGCGTTCACAAAAGTCACGGATCGCTTCGGGGGTAAATCCTCTGCGGCGAAGTCCGGCGATCGTCGGCATCCTGGGATCGTCCCAGCCCTCGACATCTTTGTTGTCGACAAGCGCCTTGAGATAGCGCTTGCTCATTACGGTATTGGTCAGATTCAGACGCGCAAATTCGATCTGCTGCGGCGGCATCTTCCAGTCAAGCTCGGAAAGGACCCAATCATAAAGGGGTCTGTGATCTTCAAATTCAAGGGTGCAGATGGAATGCGTGATCTCCTCGATCGCATCTTCGATCGGATGCGCGTAATCATACATCGGATAGATGCACCATTTGTCGCCGGTATTGTGATGGGTCGTATGCGCGATCCGGTAAATGACAGGGTCTCTCATGTTTATGTTCGGGGAACCCATGTCGATCTTCGCACGAAGCACACGCTCGCCGTCCTGGAATTTTCCGTTTTTCATATCTTCAAAAAGTGTCAGATTTTCTTCAATGCTGCGGTTGCGGAAAGGGCTTTCTTTGCCGGGTTCTGTGAGTGTTCCGCGATACGCTTTGATCTGTTCCGCAGTCAGTTCGCAGACATAGGCTTTTCCTTTTTTGATCAGAGTGACCGCACAGTCATACATTCTGTCAAAATAGTCGGAAGCAAATAGAAGCTTGTCCCAGGTAAAGCCGAGCCATCTGACATCGTCTTCGATCGAACCAACGTATTCTGTGTCTTCCTTGACGGGATTTGTGTCGTCAAAACGCAAATTGCACTTCCCGCCGTATTTTTGGGCCGTCGAGAAATTCAGGCAAATGGATTTTGCATGGCCGATATGTAGATATCCGTTGGGTTCCGGCGGAAAACGCGTATAGACCGGCCGAGTTCCGTAGGTCTGGTTTTCAATATCCTTATCTATGATATTGTGTATGAAATTTGTAAATTCTCTTTCCTCCGCCATGTGGCTTCCTCCTATCTATATTGATTTTATTATTTATTATTCGCAGTCCCCATTATATCACTACAGCTATGTCTTGGCAACGAAGCGCGGCTCAAAAAGAAAGAGCAAAGCGTTTGGTTTCCGAAAGCTGCTTTGCTCTTTTTCTTTCATATATATTTGTGCGGCAGTTTGAAACAGCCTCTTTTATTTCTTTTTGTGCTGCTGCTGCTTGCTTCCCTTGCTCTTTGCTGCATGCTGTTCTTTTTTCTTGGCCTCTGCAGCTGCCTTCGCTTCTGCACGAGCTTTATTCTTTGCGATGATGGATGGCGGAGTTGCAAAGCCTGCTGCTGAAATCGGACGCTTCGCTTTTACTTTTTTCTTTCCGTCATCAAGAGCTGCGCGTTCCTCTTCTTGCGCTTCAGCAAGTGCTGCTCTTTCGGCCTTTTGGCGAGCCTTCTCGGCCTTGGCCTTTTCGTGCTCTGTCTTTGCGATGATCTCTTCTACTGATTTTCCGGTTTTTCTTGCTTCCTTATATGGATTGACCTTGATATCCTCAGGGTCTTGCATCGATTCCTTCTTCAGTTTTCTGCGCGTTTCCCAACTTGTAAATACAACCATGCCGCCGATCATAACGAACATCATGATCATGTAAACATTATTGTCCTTTTTGGTGTCTCTCGTTGCGAACGTTATCGTTTCACCATTTTCAAGCGTATTCCCCGCACTGCTTACGATGCCGTCAGAGATGACCAAGGTATACTCTGTATTGGTTTGGAGAGTTTCGGTGATCTGCAGCCAGATTTCGTTCGGGTATTTTTCGGGATTGTAAAGCATCTTATAGGAGATGTTCTGTCCTTTTTTGTTCGTGATCTTGAAACAATCTTGATTGGCTGCTTCCGCCTCTTCGCTTGTCATGTTCTCAGAGAATTTCATTTTGACTGCCAGGTTGGTAGAAGAAAGCGTATTGTTTCCGTCTTCCGGGTAAACACTTTCAAGGGTCAGTCCCTGCGCAAAGCTGAAACTCGTTGCTAATAAAACGATCATAACGGAAAGGCTTACTATTATGCCTATTCTCTTCATTGTTTGTTATTCCTCCTGATTGCTCGCCTGTTTATATTTTCTGATATACTGCCAAAGCCTTATTGCTCGGTCTTTTCTTTCATGGTTTTTCTTTTTTGCCGAAGTTCTTTGAAAAAGTCCTTTAGCAGCCGGGCCGATTCCTCTTGGAGAATACCGGTCTCGATTTCGACAAAATGGTTTAATCTCTCGTCCTGCACAATGTTTGCGAGTGAACCGCAGGCCCCTGCTTTGGGATCCATCGTACCGATGAACAGCTTCTCGATCCTCGAAAGAACGATCGCGCCGGCACACATCGGACATGGCTCCGTTGTGACATAAAGGCGGCAACCCAACAGTCTCCAGCCTCCCGTCGTTTCCGCTGCCTGCCTGATGGCGATCATCTCAGCATGACAAGTCGGATCTTTAGCGGTTTCTGTAAGATTATGTCCTCTGCCGATGATCTCACCGTCACGCTCGACGACTGCCCCGACAGGGATCTCTCCTTTTTCAAAGGCTTTTTTTGCCTCTAAAAGGGCTTCTCTCATATAAAATTCCGCGTCCATTATTCCATCCGTTCTTCTTTCACGGTCACATACGCATTTCTCCGTTTTTGCTTTGTTTTTATTGCAAAATACCGGTAACACATTAGCCTTACTATATTATCATACTATTTTATTGTTTTCAATCGATATTTCGAGCCTTCGCCAGAAGTAAAATCGGATTTCGGGGAAAGCTTCGCTTTGTTGAAAAGAGATGAAATCTATTGCTATCAAAGTCAGAACTTGGTAAGATGTGTTTATGTACCCGTTAACGCATTCATGCGTTTTGTCCAGCGATATCGGGAGGAGGTGCTAAAACGTGTGGCTTGATATTGTAATTGCCGTTATCTTTGTGATCTCAACGGCTCAAGGTCTCAGAAAAGGTTTTGTCCAAACATTTATCCACGCGATCGGATGGCTTTTGGCGTTGGTAGTAAGTTATGCCTGCTATCCCTTTGTTGCAAGCTTCTTGAGAGAAAAAACAGGTTTTTATGATTTTCTTCATTTGAAAATCATCACCCGTTTAAATGAAGGTGATGCCGGCACGAGCGAGTCTATGATCACAAACTTGCCTCGCATGCTCCGTACTACGATCGAATCGATCCAAACTTCGATTTTGGAGACGCTTGCAACCGGCCTTTCGGATTTTCTCTTTAATCTTATTTCATTTTTGCTCGTTGCATTCCTGATCCGAGGTCTTTTGCTTTTCCTTTCTTCGCTTTTGAGTAAGAAGAACAGAGGCGGCGTCACCGGGTTTGTAGATGGATTCTTTGGTTTACTTGCAGGTGCCGCGAAAGGCATTATCCTGGATTTTGTGCTTTTGGCTCTGCTGGTCCCCGTCATCAGCCTTTCCGCAGGAGACAGCATTGCGACCGCGCTTCAAAGTTCAACGATTGCGAGTACGCTTTATGACAACAACCTGTTGTTCCTGATCATTCATGATTTTCTGTAGAAAGGATGATGCGTCTATGAGTTGGGATGAACTTTATACCAAAATAGAAGAACCTTCCCTTGGTCAAATCGATCGCTATATTGGCAGCCCTCTGTGGAAAGACCTGCAAAATTTTCTTGAGACCATTTACAGCGTCCAGCCGAAGGTCACCTACAGCAACTGCTCCGCGCAAAAAGGATGGAACGTCAAATATCAGAAGAGCGGGAAATCCCTTTGCACTCTTTATCCGATGCCCGGTTATTTCATTGCACTGGTAGTCGTCGGAGCGAAGGAATCGACCGAAGCTGAACTGCTGATGCCTTTCTGCACCGATTATGTCCAGGAACTGTTTGCCCGAACCCGCTTTTCCGCAGGAGGCAAATGGCTCATGATCGACGTGACTGATGCCGATATTTTAGAAGATGTCAAAAGGCTTATCGAGATCCGGGTCCGACCGAAATAAGAATTGAAAGCAAGGCCTTTTTGTGTTACTATAATTAATGCTGGTTTCCAGTCCTGCTCCCGTAGCTCAGGGGATAGAGCGTCGGTTTCCTAAACCGTGCGTCGGATGT
>CAZKCB010000024.1:0-14367 GCA_964550965.1 uncultured Oscillospiraceae bacterium | reverse complement strand
CGTTGAAGAATGGAAAACCGGGTTACTTTGAAAGAGCGAATAAGGGGACCATTTTTCTTGATGAAATCGGCGATATGCCCTTGTCCATTCAGGTCAAATTACTGCAGGTATTGCAGGAAAAAGAATTTACCCGTGTGGGAGGAACCAGCAAACAATCAGTGGATGTTAGAATCATTGCGGCAACGAATAAGGACTTACGCGACGCAATTGCGAATAAAACCTTCCGGGAAGATCTTTTTTATCGCCTCAATGTCATTGGTTTCCAACTCCCGCCGCTTAGAGAACGTGCCGAGGATATCCTTCCCCTGGCCGAAGCGTTCATTGAGAAATACAATAATATTTTAGGCGCTGAAGTAACCGGCATCGATGAGCAGGCAAAAAAAGCGTTGGAGAATTATTCCTGGCCGGGAAACATTCGTGAACTTGAAAACGCGATAGAGCGTGCGGCGAATTATGTTTGGGAAGGTGAAGTCGGGATCGAAAATCTTCCGGCTCAAATCATACCTGCTGAGCATGAAGAAGCGGTGCCCCAGGCCTCATCTTATCGTAGTTCTATCAATGAATTCGAGAAGGAAGTACTTCTTGATGCGCTCGAAAAAGCAAAGGGAAATAAAAGTGCGGCGGCACGATTACTTAATCTCAGCCGATCTGCCTTTTATGATAGACTAACAAAATATAATCTGAAGTAAGATATCTGAAAAGGGAGAAGTGAAAACCAAATGAAAGTAAATGCTATGTATTTCAGCCCAACGGGCACTACAAAAAAAATTGTAGAAGGTATTGCGCAAAAAACAGCGCAGACTTTGTCTGAAGATATGAATTTTAATATCATTGATTTTACGCTGAAGGAAAAACGAGAGGAACTCGTTTCTTTTGACAAGGATGATCTCGTCATCATTGGTGTTCCTGTCATCGCAGGAAGAGTGCCGAATATCTTACTCAATTATTTGAATACGGTCAAGGGAAATGGCGCTCTCGCTGTTTGTGTTGTTCTGTATGGAAACAGAAATTATGATGATGCATTGATCGAACTCAGAGATATTATGCAAGCGGATGGCCTCCATGTTATTGCAGCCGGTGCTTTCATCGGTGAACATTCTTTTTCAAAAATCCTTGCAATGAGCAGGCCGGATGAAAAGGATATGCTTATCGTGGACCGGTTTTCAGATCAAATATGCAGCAAGGTAGTCAAAGGCGAATTTGAAGAACTCTTGTCTGTTAAGGGCTGTGAGCCTTATCGGAAATATTATATGCCGAGAGACCTTGAAGGAACCCCTGTTGATATCAGAAAAGTGACTCCTAAAACAAAGGACACTTGCATAAGATGTAAACTCTGTAGTTCTATCTGCCCGATGGGATCCATCGATGATGAGGACCCGTCAAAACTGGTCGGTATCTGTATCAAATGCGGGGCCTGCGTTAAAAAATGCCCGGTTTCGGCGAAATATTATGATGATCCGGATTATTTAAGACACCAATACGAGCTCGAAGAACAGTTCAAAGAGAGAAAAGAACCGGAGCTCTTTATCTAAGGGTTTTAGGATTTGATGAAGCGATAGTAAAATGAATTTATATGTTGCTGTTATAAATGAAGCCGTCGATTATATTGAAGATCACATTGATGAAAAGCTTTCTTTGGCAACATTGGCAGAGCGCTTTGGGATATCTGATTTTCACTTTAACCGGATGTTCAAAACAGTGGCAGGCGTAACCCTGAAACAGTATATCCTGGGGCGCAAACTCATAAAAGCAATCGGACTTCTCCGGGAGAGCAAACTTTCTGTGATCGATATTGCAATGGATTTGGGGTTTGAGTATCCTGAAGTTTTCAGCAGAGCTTTCAAAAAACAGTTTGGTCTTTCCCCCGCGCTGATTTCAAATAGCACAGACCAATCAAAAAACCCATATAGTCAGCAAGAAACATCATGAAGAATATAAGGTGATGCATATAAAATGATACCAAGGCTTTAAGCTTTGGTATTTATTTTTTTATAAGGATGTGATGTTATGAGCAGTATCCAAAGCGCAGTGATCCGGTTTTTCCTGAAAAGATCAGATTTATGGAACAAGCTGCTGCCGGAAATCAGAAAAAAGATGGAAATGATCAAAGGGACCGGGATCCCTTGTGAAGTATTTTTGGTTGATGGCAGCAAAAACAATAAAGCCAATGAAATAAAAATATGGGAAAAAATGTTGCATATCTTTCCTATGCAGGCAGTCCTTTTCCCGGAGGCAGAAAAAGCTCTCAACGAGATCTGTGAATTTATAAAAAGAGAAATATCAAACTGTCGTGATGAAAGTGCCGAAATAAAAGGACAGTAACCAAAAATGGTTTGAAAACAAGCAAAAAAGACCAATTGTAGCTACTAAAATAATGAAAATTACATATTTTAACATAACCAGATCTATAGTACCATGACAGAGGATTCCATAAATGAGCATGTCGACAGAAGAAACGAGCAAAATAAGAGGAGAATCATAAAATGAAAACAGCGGAAATAGCATTAGGCACTACTAAAAATGCAACAAAGGCATTGGTCATCACGGCCTTGTTTATAGCACTTACCTTGGTGGCAACGATGTTTATCAACATCAGGCTGCCTTTTTTTACAGGAAGCGGCGGATTGATCCATTTGGGCAATGTTCCTTTGTTCCTCGCGGCCATCCTTTATGGCAAGAAAACAGGGGCAATCGCAGGAGCATTTGGCATGGGAATGTTTGATCTGATTTCGGGATGGACTGCCTGGGCTCCGTTTACCTTTGTCATTGTAGGAACGATTGGTTTTGTGGTGGGTCTTATTTTCGAAAAAATGGAAGAAAAGCCTGCCCTCGCAAATATCATGGCTGTTGCTGCGGCACTGTACATCAAAATTGTAGGATATTATTTTGCCGAAGTTATCTTGTACGGAAACTGGATAGCGCCATTCGGCTCGATCCCCGGGAATGTGATGCAGATCGGGATTGCTGCGGCCATTGTGCTTCCTTTGATCCAGCGGCTGAAAGGTGTAGCGCAAAATGTATAAACTGATGACTCCGGGGCCTACTATGGTAAAAGAGAATGTGAGAATGGCAAGAAGTCTTGAAACGACTAACCCGGATCTCGATCCTGCATTCTTTGAGTATTATAAAGAAACATGTGAGATCCTTGGGCAGCTCGTCCATACAAAAAATCAGGTCTACATCCTTTGCGGGGAAGGCATTTTAGGTCTTGAAGCAGCCTGTGCTTCCTTGACCGAGCAGGGAGACCGCGTTTTGGTGATCGATAACGGGATCTTCGGGAAAGGGTTTGCCGATTTCGTAAAAATTTATGGCGGAAACCCGGTATCCTTTGTTTCGGATTATCAAAGACCGATCGATCCGGCAGACCTGAAAGCATTCCTGGAAAAAGATCCAAACTTCAAGTATGCTACCCTGGTTCATTGTGACACGCCGAGCGGTGTCTTGAATGATATAAAATCGATTTGTAAGCTGCTTTCCGAATACGAGATCCTGTCTGTTGTGGATTCCGTGGCGGGTATGTTCGGTGAATATATCAATGTTGATGAAAGCAAGATCGATATTTTGTGCGGCGGTTCTCAAAAGGCCTTGTCTGCGCCGGTCGGTCTCAGCATGGTTTATGTAAGCGATAAGGCGACCGAAGCGATGGAAAACAGAAAAACGCCGATCGCTTCCTTTTATGCAAACATCCTGACGTTTAAAAACTACTATAAAGATATGTTTTTTCCCTATACCCAGCCGATCAGCGATATATACGGGCTTCGTGCCGCGGTCGATAATGTCGTTCTGGATAAGGAAATAATTGAACGCCATAGAAAGATCGCTGCCGCAACGAGAACTGCGGTTGTGAAAGCGGGGCTTGAGCTGTATCTAAAAGAAGGATTTTCAAATACCGTTACAGTAATTAAAGTGCCGGAAACCCTCACAGATGTGCAGATCCTTTCGACGATCAGGGATAAATACAACGTGATGCTCGGGGGCTGCTTTGATGTGCTTGCGGGGAAAGTCTTCCGAATAGGTCATATGGGCGAAAATGCCCGTACAGAACATATGGTAGAAGCGCTTGATGCGCTGACAAAAACATTAGTGGATCTGGGCTATCCGATAAAGTGCAATATGAGCGAAGCGTTCCTCACGGCGTTAGATTTTCATGCGTAGACCGCTGCAAACATTTTGTCCAGAAGCCGGCTAAGCTTTTCTCGGCAGAAGGCAGGGGAGTATTCGTCGATATGAGACCAGGCGAACTGTGAAATAAAGTAGGCGCCCATTACTAAATCAGAGATATCCTCGGGAGAGATCTCTTTTTTGAAGATCCCTTCAGCTTGAGCCGCAATGATCAAATCTTTAAAGAGATTGAGCATATCGAGACGAGTTTTATATAAGGAACTGTCTTCACAGGAGTTCAGATATGTAATTTTTCTGGACAGCTCAATATAGGGCAATGTATCGATTATTAGATACTCCAAAATACGGCGGAGTTTCTGTTCGCTGTTTTCAAGATTGGAAAATTCTGTTTCTATTAAAAAATGCATTGCTTTTAATTCGTCTTCTGCATTCCCCAGCAGAAGGCTTTCTTTATTTGGGAAATAGTTGTAGAGGGTGGCTTTTGATATCTCCGCCTTTTCTGCAACCTCGTCGATCATCGTGCCTTCATAACCTTTTGCCTTAAATAAAAGTCGTGATGCCTTAAGGATACGGGCACGTGTTTTCATCGTATTTGTTTCTCTCCGGGAAGCGGCCATATGAATACCTCTTAATCATAGAATATAAGCTAATAATAAAGGCGAAACGAAAAATTAGCAAGTTAAATAATTAAACTTGACACTAAAAATAGACGAGAGTACAATTAAACTGAAAATTAAAACTCAAGTACAAAATTAAAGAGATTGATAAGAAAGAGGGTGCCGGGTATGGCCAAACAACAATCTGACGGAAATGATTATAAATTGTACCGCTATCGCTGGGTCGTTTTGATCGTATACGCTTTAAACACTGCGCTGATCCAGTTGATGTGGGCAACATTTTTCTCCATCACCACAGATGCCTGGAAATTTTATGGGTTTACCGATCAGGCAAAGGGTGAAAGTGCAATCAGTCTCTTATCTATCATATTCATGATCGGGATGATCGTTTTATCAATTCCGACTCTCGCGGCTTTTGAAAAATTCGGATTTAAAAAGGCGGTTGGTTTTGGAATCGTTCTTATGGGAATATCCGCGATTTTCAGAGGTTTGTTCGGAGACAGCTATACTATGGTGGTTGCGGCAACCGTAGGCTTTGCTATCGCACAGCCATTTATACTGAATTCACCGGGTCTTGTCGCAGGGAAATGGTTTCCGGAAAAGGAACGTGCTACGGCAAACAGCATCGGTCTTTTATCAAGCTATTTTGGTATGTGCGTTGGTTTGCTTGTAACACCGCTGATGCTCTCGGAAGGTGCTGATATTAAAAAAATGCTTATGATATACGGAGTCGTTGCACTGATCGGCGCAGCCACGTTTATCTTATTTGCAAAAGAAAAGCCTTTGACGCCTCCCTGCTCGGAAGAAGAAGCCATTAGATCCGATTTTAAAGTCGGGATCAAATCTGCAATGAAAAAGCCTAATTTTGTACTCGCGGCAGTCATGTTCTTCTGCTTGCTTGGTGTATTCAATACCTTCTTTACATTGATTGAACCGATTCTGAAAGATACGAGCCAAGGGCAGATCACAGCTACCCAGGTAGGAATCATAGGCGTTCTGATCCTAATCATAGGAATCATCGGAAGTTTGATTATTTCCGTTATTTCTGATAAAGACAAGAGACACAGAAGGCTGCCGTATATGGTGATTGCAAATGTGGCTGGCACGATAGGCTTTGCTCTGTTCCTATTTGCCAGTGGGTTTAGCGGGATGGTCGTAGCCGCTGCGGCCTATGGCTTCTTTGTGGTAGGTTCGGCACCTGTCATCTTGACGTTTGCCGCTGAAGCCGCCTATCCGACATCAGAAGGAACCTCGGAGGGGCTTTTGATGTTTGCAGGAAATATAGCCGGGGTTTTATTTCTCGGAGGGGCGGCGCTGTTTGGCAGTAACAATAGAATGCTTATGGCTGCCCTGGTCGTTGTTATGATCGTTTGCGTTATCTTAATGCTGATTGCTAAAGAAACAAAACTTGAGAAAAGAAAGGACTGAGAAAAGATGAGTAACCCGTACGGAGTGTCTGCTTGGCCGGACGAAAAACAAATTGCAGAGAAAATGGACAGATTGGTAAACCGACCGCTTTGTAAAATCAAGCCGGAAGCGATGAAACGTTATATGGAGTATTTTGAGACAAAGTGTGCCGGATCCCAAAAAATGATCGAAGAGGCTCAAAAATATATCCCGGGAGGAGTTCAGCATAATTTGGCCTTCAATTATCCGTTCCCTTTAGCGGTTCAAAAGGCGGAAGGCCCGTACCTTTATGATGTCGATGGAAACAGATATGTGGATTATCTCCAGGCGGGCGGTCCGACAATGCTCGGAAGCAATTATAAACCTCTTCAGGATAAGGTCATCGAAGTGCTCAAAGAAAGCGGCCCCGTGACCGGACTTTTTCATGAATATGAAATGAAACTGGCCAGAATCATCAGTGAAAATATGGCTTCGGTAGAAAAATACAGAAGCCTCGCAAGCGGAACCGAAGCTGATATGATCGCCATAAGGATCGCAAGAACATTTACCGGGAAAGAAAACATTATCAAAGCAGGCGGTGCGTACCATGGTTTCAGTGATCAGCTGGTATACAGTCTGCATATCCCTTATACAAAAACCTTTGAGGCACATGGAATACCAAAGGAAGTCACCGCGCATACGAAGGAATTTTATCCAGGGGATATCAACGGACTTCGAAAAGTTCTCGAAGAAAATGAAAAAAACGGCGGAACGGCAGCGGTCATTGTCGAACCTTTCGGCCCGGAAAGCGGAACCAGGCTTGCCGGAAAGGAATTCAACCAAAAAGTCAGAGCCTTATGTGATGAATTCTCTGCGCTTCTGATTTTTGACGAAGTCGTTACAGCCTTTAGAGTAGGACCAGGCGGTGCGCAAGGGTATTTCGACATCAAACCGGATCTGACCGTTTTTGGGAAAATCGTTGCAGGCGGCTATCCTATGGCGGGAGGTATTGGCGGAAGGTCTGATATTATGGACTGTGTTGCAGCCGGAGTAAAAGCCGGAAAGAAGAAGGCTTACTGTGGAGGCACGCTTACCGCAAATCCTTTGAGCTGTGCGGCAGGCTATTATGCTATCAAAGAAATCGTTGAAAAAGATGCTGCAAAAAAAGCCGGAGAAAACGGAGACAAGCTTTGTCTGGGAATCAACGGGCTCATCGATAAATATGATTTGCCGTTTGTTGCCTGGAACACAGGATCGATTGTTCACTTTGAAGTCTCAGGTGTTATGTATCTATCAGCAGAAGATCCTGCAATTATGCAGAAGATCGCCGAAAGGCAGCATAATATAGAAGAATTCGGAGCAGCACTGACTGCCAACGGAGTAATCACCTTGGCGGGAAGCCGGATCTATACGAGTATGGCAGACAATGATGAAACCATTGCAGCAACAATAGCTGCGTTTGATGAAGTTTTCAGTAATATTGAGAAATAAACGGAGGGTAAAAAAATGATCAGAAAATTAGAAGACGTAAATATGAGTTATGCATTTCCAGAAGTTGCTTTTGACGACGATTATATCATTTGTACCTATCAGTTAAAAGTCAAGACAAGGGATATTGAATTGCTTGCAAAAGCAATTGCTGATGAACAGACGACAGGCACTTGGATCAAAGTCGGAGCGGATTCGGATGATAAAACAAAAAGATTCGGAGCAAAGGTCGTTGCGATTTACGAAGTGCCTGATATCCAGTCGGATTATCTGTCAGAGGAACCGCCGATGCATATCATTCAGATTGCGTTTCCGATGGCAAACATGGGTACAAGTATCCCGATGATGTTAAGCACTTTGTTCGGAAACATCTCTGCATCGGGAATGATCAAAATCATCGATATTGCATTCCCCAAGAAATACATTGAAAAGTTCAAGGGACCTAAATTTGGCGTTGAAGGAATGAGAACGGTGCTTGGTGTACATGACAGGCCATTGCTCAATGCTATGATCAAGCCGAATATCGGATGGACTCCTGACGAAGGCGCAGAGATTTTCTATAATGCGGCAAAGGGCGGCGTTGATATTATCAAGGATGATGAATTGCTTCCTGCAAACGAAAGCTTTTGTCCTCTTGAAGACAGGGTCAGAATGTTCATGGCAAAAGAGAAGCAGGCTTTTGAAGAAACCGGAGAACATACTCTTTATGCGACTAACATTACAGATGACATAGATAAAATCAAGGACAATGCCTATCGCGCCCTTGAATACGGTGCAAACTGTCTGATGCTGAACACCTATACGGCTGGGTTCGGCACTTTGAAGATGCTTGCTGATGATCCGAATATCCAGGTTCCGATCCTTGCCCATGTCGACTTTGCAGGAGCATTTTGCAGTTCCACTTATACCGGACTTGCGGTACCGCTTGTTATTGGAAAGATCGTGCGTTTATGCGGAGCGGATTTTCAGATCAACGGACATCCTTGGGGCAAATTTCCCTATCCGAAGAAGAACCTTGACAGAAGCTTCAAGTTCTTTACACAGCCGTGGTGGAATATCAAACCGATGATGTATGCCTGCTCCGGCGGCACAACACAGCTTGCAGTGAGAAAATGTGTTGACGCATTGGGTACAGATATTATACTTGCTGCAGGAGGCGGAGTGCATGGACATCCGGACGGCAGTGAAGCCGGGGCAAAATCGATGAGACAGGCGATCGATGCCGCTGTGGCCGGTGTAGATCTTCTCGAATATGCAAAGACTCATAAAGAGCTTGCGCGCATGGCAGAAATGCTCGGACCCGATGCAGCGAAAAACTTTGACCTCATGCAATAAAGGAAAGAAATATGTATGAAACGATTTTGTTCGTAGATTTTGACGGAACGATAACAGCGGAAGAAACTCTGGACGGGGCTATGCGCTTATTCATTCCCGAAAAAGAATACGAAGAGAAAACCAAAGAACTGCTGGAAGGGAAAATCAGCTTGAGTCACGCCTTGCATTTTGCCTTTGACCATACGCCTTCCGCTGAACTCCCGAAGATGGAAGAATATGTGCGGGGAGTTGCTCTGCGGTCAGGTTTTGAGGAGTTTCTTGATGTGATGGATGACTTGCAGATCCCGGTAGTGGTGATTTCCGGCGGGCTGAAGCCCTTAGTCGAAACAAAGCTAAAAGTCTATGAACATAGGTTTTTAGGTATGCACTATGTGGATATCGACACCTCCGGAGGATTCATAAAGCTGGATTCAAAATACGATGACGGTAAAGAAGTTCTCAAAAAAACCGATATCATGTCGCAATATGAATATGCGTTTGCGATATGTATCGGTGACGGCTATACCGATATAAATATGGCTTTGGCCTCGGATTTGGTTTTTGCGAGAGATGTGCTTGCAAAGGCCTTGGCCGCAAAAGGTATCCCTTTTCATGCATGGAACGATTTTTACGATGTGCTGGAAGTCATTAAAAGTTCAAGGTAAGATTTTTGTGTAAGCTCAGATCTTGGAATGTTCAAAGAATCCAAGACCGAAAGGAGGCGGTTTACTGCCGCTTCCTTCTGAGCTTGCTCGCTGATAAGGGTTTCGATTTCAATATACGAACCGAGATCCTTTACTCGATCAAGGCATATGGTAATATTTCCACTACAATACAGGCTTCGCGACTTTTCTATCGTAAAGATCGCTTTATAGCCAAGTGCAGTCAGAATATCTTTCATGATATTCAAATCTTCAACAGCGGTTTCAAACTCGTTTCGCGTTCGGGAAATACGATCTTGTTTAGGACCTTTATAAGTAACATAAGTCCGATCACCGGAACGGCGAAGTCTAAGTGCTTCATCGGTTCGGTGAAAATCGCGGTCGTTTCCGTTAAAGTAAATATCTGTCTCGGTCATTTCTTCTTTAAGAAGGTAGCCGAGGGCTTTGAGCGTTTCAGATATACTTAAATTTTTTAGAACTGCTTTTATTTCAACTTCAATCATATTTTACCCTCCCGGTTTGGACTTTCTGTATTTAGTCTAACATAGTAAAAGAATTATTTAAAGGAGGCTAATGATGGCTGCGTATGTAATTGCATATGATATCGGCACCACGAATTTAAAAACAAGCTTGTTTAAAATATCTGCAACAGAAAAAATCCAATTCATTGACGGTAAAGTTGGCGATTATGATCTTACGATTCTTCCAAACGGAGGTGTTGAGCAGGATCCGCATCAGTGGTGGGAGGAAATGTGCAAGACGACGAAGGCTTTGATCGAAAGCACAAAAGTATCTCCGGAAGAAATTCAGGGAGTCTCTTTTTGCGCCCAGATGCAGACCTTGATCGTTGTTGATGAAGAAGGCAATTTGCTTAGGAAATCGATGAGCTGCATGGACACCAGGGGCAAGAAGCAGTTTGAAAAGGGAATGGCGCATGGGGTAAAAGTGGAAGGATTAAATGTTCCAAAACTCGTTAAATCCATTTTGATAACGCATGCTGTTTGCGGCAGTGCGAAAGATCCGGTCTGGAAGTACAACTGGATCCGCGAAAATGAGCCCGAAGTTTTTGCAAAGATCTATAAGTGGCTGGATGCGAAAGATTATCTTGTCTGCAGAATGACCGGTGAGTTTAAGATGTCCGAGGACACGGCTTATGTCACGCTTTTATATGACTCGCGTCCGGGGAAAAAATGCTTCAGCAAGGCAATGTGCAAAATGCTTAATGTAGAATATAATCATATGCCTGAAGTCTGTAAATCAACAGATCGAGTCGGAGGGATTACAGAAAAAGCCGCCGCAGAGCTCGGACTGATGCCGGGAACCTCTGTGTTTTCAGGAGGGGGAGATGTCTCTTTGACCGGAGTTGGTGCAGGAGCGGTACTTCCCGGAGATACTCACGCCTATATCGGAACATCCGGATGGATGGCCGGTGTGATTGAAGAACAAAAACTCGACATCACAACGATGGTAGCATCGGTAATCGGCGTCAACCCGAAAAACTATGTCTGCATAGCGGAAATGGAAACAGCGGGAAAATGTCTTGAGTGGGCAAGAGACCGCATTGGTCTTGATGAACTGGGATTGTATCGAGACTACAAGTATTCTTATCAGTATCCGGAGAGCGTCCAGAAAAATATCTATGATTACATGATGGATAAGATCAAAGATGTTCCTGCAGGAAGCCGCGGAGTGATTTTTACGCCTTGGCTCCATGGTGAAAGATGTCCTTTTGAAGATGGGAACGCAAGAGGGATGTTTTTTAATCTCGGTCTTGAGGATGATGAGAGAACCTTGATACACGCTGTGATTGAAGGAATTTGCCTGCACCTTAGATGGCAGCTTATCGCTATGGGAAAGCTTATGAAACCTTCAGATACGATCAAATTTGTTGGCGGTGGTGCATTGTCTCCGCTAACTTGCCAGATCTTAGCGGACGTATTGAACCGCAGAGTAGAAACGATTGAAAATCCACAGAATGTCGGAGCTGTAGGCGCCGCTGCCGTAATGGCAGTCGGACTTGGTCTTGCTGAAAGCATTGAAGAGGTCAAAGATATTATTCCGATAGCGGCTTTCTATGAACCAAACCCCGAAAACATAAAGGTATATGATAAAATATTTCCGGTATTCCAAGGCTTATTCAAAAGCAATAAAAAAGCATTTGCTGCTTTGAATAACGGATGCTGAACTTTTGGTGATAAGAGTTAGCGTTTCCTTAAATTCATCAATCCTAAACCTTCGCCTTTTATGGTATAATATAAAATCATAAATATAACTCGCAGGGTGACTCTGAAATTGTGATGAGTTTTAAATAAGGATGGTGTAATTGTGGCTTTTGATTTATCGAAGTGTATCGGATTTGTGACGGATACAGCAATCAAGGAAATATCAGAAGATTTTAACAGACGGCTTGAGAAAAAAGGCTCGACGAGGATCCAATGGGTCGCAATGTATTTTCTCAGCAAGGCCGAGAAACCTTTAAGGCAGAAGGAACTTGCGGCCTTGATGAACATTCAGGATCCCACTCTTGCAAGACTCGTAGATCGCATGGAACGCGACGGCATGATTCGGCGCATTGAAAACCAGAAAGACAAGCGTGTGAAATTTCTCGAATTAACGGACGCCGGCAAGACTAAAGTGGAAGCGCTGATGCCGGATGGAGAGGCTTTCAGCAATCTTTTGCTCGATGGAGTCAGTAAAGAGGAACTTGAGGTTTTTGAACGGGTTCTGGAAAAGCTATTGATAAATATAAAAAAGTAATATTGTCTTTCATCTTCATTTTATTAAAAGAGTGGCCCCGAAGGGCCATTTTTTATTGTGCACGGAAAATCTAGAATAAATTTTTAAAAATCGTGATGCTGGGTATAAAAGTAAATCAGACTTTGAAATAATTAAGAAACGAGAAAACCTTGAGAAGAACAATATTGACAAATGAAAAATAGTTGCTATACTAATAATTAGCATACAAAAAAAGATGTGTGTCTTTTATAAAAAGGAGGAAAGAAAAATGGCAAAGAACGTTAGGGAAATGCTGAATGATTTTGTTGGAGGCTTAGGAAAACTCGGCGAGACCAATGGCGAAATGGTGGGAGCATTCATGGGTCTTCTTGGGGCTGCCTATGCGCCAAGTGCATTGGAATTAAAAACGAAGGAACTGATCAGCGTCGGCGTTGCATGTTACAATCGTTGTGAGTATTGTATCGTTTATCATTCCTACAAGGCTTTCGAAGCGGGTGCAACAAAAGAAGAAATAAGAGAAGCGGCAATGGTTTCTGTGGCTTTTGGAGGCGGACCATCTATGGCTTACTCTGTGACCTTACTTGAAGACTGTATCAAAGAATTCGAAAACGACTTCAAATAAAACCGTGAATTAGCAAAAAAGGAAGGGGCGCGCCCCTTCCTTTTTAAAAAAAATTAAAAAGTAACATCCTTTACTAAGGAGGAAATAAAATGATGAACATAATCCTGGATAAATTGTCAGGGGAAGATAAACGAGCTAAAGTAGGCAAGATACTTGTAAAAAATGGAGATCAGATCAAGGTTGGAGAAGGACTTTTCAATGCGGAATCGGCGAAAGGAAACTTTCTCGTCAAGTCTGAGTATGAAGGAAAGATCATCAATCTTTTGATCGAAGAAGGGCAGCAAGTCAAAATCGGAGATGCAATAGCAGAAATCGAAGGGGAAAAAATTATAAAAAAAGAAGAAAAACCAGCTTATAATTTTGGAATCGCAAAGCCAAAAAAAGAAACCATATCTTGTGACATTGTCGTGATAGGGGGCGGCCCAGGCGGCTATGTTGCAGCAATCAGAGCCGCTCAATTAGGCGCAGATGTTGTTCTGGTCGAGAAAGATAAAATCGGAGGCACGTGCTTGAACTATGGTTGCATACCGACCAAAAGCCTTGTGAAAAGTGCGCATCAGATGGACGAGATAATGCATAGTGCAGAGTTTGGAATCAAGGTGGGAACTCCGGTCGTCGATCTTCCAGAGGTTGTCGGGCGTAAGGGGAAAATTGTCGACGAACTGAAAAACGGGATCAAATATCTTTTGAATCACTGGAATATAAGGCTAATAGAAGGCGAAGCAATCGTTTCAAAGGATTCGATATCGGTCAATAATGCTAAAATCGAAGCAGTGATCACGGCGAAAAATATCATCATTGCAACTGGAGCTTCCCCCGCAACTCTTAATATTTCAGGAACAGATCTGCCCTGCGTTCTCACCAGTCGGGAAATATTAGATCTTGAAAAAGTACCTGAAACATTGACAGTAATCGGCGGCGGAGTGATCGGAATGGAGTTCGCTTTTATCTACAATTCGTTTGGCAGTAAAGTCACTGTTGTCGAGTACATGGACGAGATACTATTTAATTTTGATGAAGATATCATCGAGGTCGTAGTGGATGAATGCCAAAAGAGAGGGATCAAACTTTTCACATCTGCCAAAGTGGAAGGAATTTCACTTTCAGAGGATGGACAGGCCATCACTTCTTTCTCAAAAGATGAAAGCATTCACTTTTCTGTAGGTGAAAAAGTATTGATGGCTGTCGGTCGCCGTCCAAACATAGACGCGGTCGACCTTGAGAGTTTAGGCGTAAAGCTGAATGACAGACAGAATGGGATCGAAGTCGATGAGCAAATGAAAACTTCAAATCCGAATGTTTATGCAATCGGAGATATCACGAATAAAATACAGCTTGCCCATGTTGCAAGTCATCAGGGGATCGTCGCAGCAGAAAATTGCATGGGGCAAGCAAGCAAAATGCATTATTCCGCTATGCC
>CAZKCB010000023.1:0-14721 GCA_964550965.1 uncultured Oscillospiraceae bacterium | reverse complement strand
AAAAATCCAACGAGTAAGAACATGGGGAAGTGAAACAATGAGGGGAAGAGGCCGATGGTGGACGGCGGATGTGCTGTTATGCAGAAGCAGTTACAGCAGAGGCAGGCAATGCAGAAAAAAATGAACGAAATGCAGGCTGAGATCGCTTTGAAATAACTGACAGCTACAGACGGAGGCGGCGCAGTCAGTGTGACGGTAAACGGCAAGAAAGAACTTGTTAAAGTCGAACTCAAAAAAGAAGCAGTCGATCCCGATGATATTGAGATGCTGCAGGATCTGATCGTAGCGGCCGTCAATGAAGGACTGCGTCAAATCGAAGAGATCTCTTCAAATGAAATGGGCAAGATTACGGGCGGCTTAGGAATCCCGGGCCTTTAAATTCCACTGAAAGGGAAGTAAACCATAGATGAGATATTATGCAAAGCCGCTGAATAATTTGATCAGCCAGTTGTCGAAGCTTCCCGGAGTTGGCGGGAAGAGCGCACAGCGGCTTGCTTTTCATATTCTCTCGATGGATGAAAAAGATGCCTCGGGGATCGCGGAAGCGATCATGGAGGCAAGACGGACTATGAAATACTGCTCCATTTGCGGTAATCTTACCGATGTCGATCCCTGCGGGATATGCACCGATACTTCAAGAGATCGACGCATCATCTGTACTGTCGAAAGCCCGAAAGATGTTGCGGCAATGGAACGTATTCGGGAATACAAAGGGCTTTATCATGTTCTGAACGGAACCATTTCACCGCTCGACGGCATCGGCCCCGAAGTCATCAATCTAAAAGCATTGATTTTAAGACTTCAAAACAGTGAGGTCGAAGAAGTCATTTTGGCAACTAATCCCAACATTGAAGGAGAGGCTACCGCGATGTACCTTTCAAGGCTCATCAAGCCTTCCGGCATAAGGGTCACAAGGATCGCACATGGCATTCCCGTCGGCGGGGATCTTGAATATACCGACGAGGTCACGCTTTCAAAAGCAATGGATGGGCGCAGGGAATTATAATCTAATTGTAACCGTTTACAATTCTACTTTCTAACCATTGACATTACTTAGATAAAATTATAATATAATATCGCCGAAACAAGAGAATTGTTTTTTACTTAAAAACTCAAAATAAAGTACTTGACTGCAATCATACTTTTTTCTCTTGTTCCTGCAACTTATTTTTTTTAGTGTTCTTTATTTGGTTAAGGAGGGTAAATATGACAGAACAAAGGATATCTGACAAGAGCGAGCGCACTCTTGCCAGGGGTATCATGCCTTGGCATGTGTCGTTGATCGCCTTGGGAGGGATCATTGGTTCGTGCTATTTCTTGGGCTTAGGATTGACCTATTCGGAAATGGGTCCCGGAGCCGTTCTGATCGCTTATATTATTGCTGGTATTACTGTATATGGAGTTATGCAGTCTTTCGCAGAGTTGCTTGTCAATATTCCGCGTAGAGGCTCCTTTGTTTCTTATACAAGAGAATTTATGGGAGATACGGCTTCCGCCGGTATCGGTTGGGCATTCTGGGCAAACTGGGTTTGCTATATTCCTTCGGAGGCAATTGCCTGTGCGACATTTATGAACTACTTTGTCGAGCTGCCTTTTGAAAATCAAGCTTGGTCCACGTTCGTCTGGGGCATTATCACGCTTGCTATTTTGACGGCGGTCAACCTTTACCAGGTCAAGTGGTTCGGACACATCGAATCCGTTATGGCAATTGCTAAGATCTGTGCAGTCATGGTATTCTGCATCTGCGCAATCGGCATCTGGTGCGGACTGATTGGTGGAAACCTCCATCCGTTCACAGCTGAAGGCGGATTTATCGGAACCGGAGTCATCCTTGGTGGTGTAGGTTCTACTATGGAAAAACTCTTCCCCGCAGGCGGATTGATCATTATCACCTATATGATTTGGACCTTGGTCAACTTTCAGGGTTCCGAGATCGTAGGATTGTCTGCTGCAGAAACACAGGATCCTGCAAAGAACGTACCTGCAGCCTGCAAAAAGGTTGCTTTCCGTATTATCCTGATCTATGTTATCCCTGTGTTCCTTTTGACACTCGTCGTTCCTTATGCGGAAGCCGGTTTGGATGAATCCATCTTTGCTGCAACGCTTGGTGCATACGGACTTAAATGGGCAGCAGGGCTCTTTACTATCGTTACTTTGATTGCGGCATTCAGCTGCGCGAATTCCGGGTTCTATGGAACAGTTCGTGCGCTTTATGGTTTGTCTGTAGAAGGCATGGCTCCCAAAGGCTTATCTACTCTCAATCGCTTCAATGTACCGCAAAACGCCACCTTGTTCACCATCATCCCGATCTGGGTCGTATTCCTTCTTGGATTCTTCTCGGATGTTATGGGACTTTGGGGAGAAGGCGGACTTCCTCTTTATGCGAACCTCCTTGGAATTTCAGGTTTTACAGGAACTCTTTGCTGGGTAGGCATTATCATGTCCCAGATCCTTTTCAGAAAGAAATTGAAACAAAGAGGGTATAATCCGGAAGAAGTTCTTACCGTCAAGGCCAGATGGTATCCCGGACTCGCATACTTTTCGATCATTCTTCAAATCGGCGCTATGGTGCTTCTGATTCGTGAAGCGATGGTGACTTTCATCATCTCGATCATCATAATCGTTGTTCCTATCGTTGTATTTGTGATCCAAAAGAAGCGTGGTAAAATCAGAACTGTTGCCGTACTTGGCGCTGACGAAGTTTTCTTCGATGAAAAATTCCCCGTCAAGAATAATTAACAGACAATTCAGACATGTAAATAAGACTTTTAAACAAGCTCCCGCATCGCGGGAGCTTGTTTCTTATAGGTTGGGAGGCAAAAAGCAAAGAAATTAGAGCAAAATAGCAAACATGTTGTTGATTATTGTCAGAAAATTAGCTAAAATTAAATTGTAACTTTTATGCAGTCCTGTTGCATTTTGTTGCAAACTAAAAGAATAGGGAGGTATGTGTCTTATGAGTGATGGTACGAATGGCGCCAAGATGGATGTTGGTGAAATTGGCCTTAAGAAGCACGAAATGAAAGTTTCTACGGTCGTCTTCATGATTTTCTGTCTGTGTGCTGCCGGCGCATATGGGATCGAAGAAATGATTCCAGAAGCCGGTCCGGGCTTGACCCTGGTTATGTTGATCGTACTGCCGTTTATCTGGAGTACTCCGCTTGGTCTTGTCGCTTCGGAACTTGGTTCTGCGAGACCTCAGGAAGGCGGTTACTACAAATGGGTACAGGAGGCTCTCGGTGAATTTTGGGGTTTTCAGGCCGGTTGGTGGAGAACCATTTCGATCTACATCGATAATACCCTGTATGTTATTTTAGCAGGCGGTTACCTCGCAAACGAGTTCGCTTTAAGTGGAGTTGCTGCCTATGCAGTCAAAGCCGTAATCATTCTCATTTTTACGTATATTAATATTCGGGGAGTTAAGGATGTTGGTATCGTTTCGACGATCCTCTCTATTTTGGTTATTATAGCCTTTGCCATGGTAGCGATTTGCGGCTTTATGAACTGGCAGCAGAATCCCTTTGTTCCCTTCACGGCTGACGGAGATATCATGGGCTTGTCGGGGATCGCTTTTTCTGATTGGGTCTATTACATCGGTACAGGAATTGCAATCGGTATGTGGATGTATTCGGGATATGAATCGATGTCTACGGTAGCAGGCGAGGTTTCAAATCCGCAGGTCATTCCGAAAGCAACACTGATCACCATGCCTTTGATCATGTGCGTTTATATTTTCCCGACTATGGGTGGACTTGCATCTATGGGCTTATGGGAAAGCTGGGGAACGGAGGGAGACGTCGTAGGTTATGCTGATGTCGTAACGACTTTCTGGGGGCCTGCCTTTGGTGTATTCTTCGTGATCGTGGCGGTATTGGCGCAGTTTTCGATTTACAATACTTATATTGCTTCCGGATCAAGGGGATTCTTTGCGCTTGCAGAAGATCATCTGGCTCCACCGATCCTTGTAAAATGCGACAAGAAGCACGGTGTTCCTTATATAGCAGTTGTTTCTGTTGCAATTACGAACCTGATCTTATGCAGATTTGCATTTGAAACAGTAGTAGTAGTCGATGTATTCCTTTTGATTTCGGCTTATATTATGATTTTTATTTCGGCAATGATCCTTCGGAAAAGGATTCCTGAAGAGGATTTCAAGTTTAAAATCCCTGGTGGATACGGGTTTTTATGCTTGATTTGTATCGTTCCGATGGTTGTGGCTTTTATTGCTTTCTTTATCAACGGTACCGATTATTTTATCGGCGGAATGGCCGGGATCGTCTCTGGCCCTATCCTTTATGTAATTTGGAGAAAGCTTTATGGAGGACTGACTAAAAAAGATCCGATCGCATTTCCGTCGAATCCCAAAACAGGCCTTGCAGTCGGGGATCTTCGCAGGATGAGCTTCATGTTCATTGTTCTTGCGGTGATGGGTACGATCGGCTCAGCTTTTCTGCCTTGGTTCGAGGGTGACTGGGGTAATGAATATTATCTTGGAGAGTACGGACTAGAAGGATTTTTTGATACGATGATGAACTGGGTAAATATTGCTACAATAGGAGCCTTCATTATAGGTGCGATCTTAGCAATCGCTGCGTGGAAGGTCGAGCCTAAAAGAGTCAAATCGTAATGTCGGGACCTATGATTAGAAGTCTAATAAAACAATAAGATACTATTATTCAGACGGCAGCCATAAGGTTGCCGTCTTTTCTATCGGTTTCAAATAAACGGAAGCCGTTTTTTTTACGGACATTCGCAGAATAACTGTACGGAGCGGAATGGCTGAGGTATAATGAAAAACAGCTCTGTTGAAAAATCAGACGGAAGATGGATCCTTAAAAACTTGCTCGGGGGCAAAAGAAATAAATGACAGCAATAACGATGATCGAATGGCTTTTATATATTGTGACAGTTCCTCTTTTTGCCGGATCGTTTTCCGGACTTGAGCGAATCGTGCGAAGCGTCTTGAAACGTCGAAAAAAAGGCGCGAGTCTCCTGCAGCCTTTCCGTGATCTTGTCGGCCTCGTAAAGCTAAAGCCGATTCAGGATGATAAGGGGTTTCTTTATTGTGCGATCGGATATGCTGCGTTTATGGCGATGGCCGGATGTGTTCTTTTTACGGGCGGGAATTTTGTCGTAGTGATCCTGCTGATGACGTTTGGAAACATTTCTTATGCGGGCGGTTTTTGGCTTTCAGGAAAAGAAGCCTCTACCGAGAAAATGAGAGTTCTTTTTGAAAGAGAAGGCGAAAAAGAACTTTTACGAGCAGGAGCCTCGTTACTCCTTTTTTCCATGATTGCACTCGGTTTTTATTTGGTGGTCGGCTTTGCTGCAGGAAGGGGAGGCTTCAAAATCGACGAACTCCTTGCAGTAAAACAAATCCAGGCATTGTTTTTACCCGGACTGCTTGCGGCGCTTCTGATTTATGGTAGTGCGCTTAGAAGAAAAGGGTATGTTGATGATCGAATGATTGCAGGGTATACGGGAAAGAACCTTGCTCTTTTGGAACTTGGGCGTTGGTATGAATCCATGATTTTCTTCGGGATCGTATTTCTTTTCCATTTTAGCGGGAATGCCGTTACTGCTGTTGTCGGACTGTTTGCCTGTGCCCTTGTTGAATTTCTGCGTGTTCTGCTGATTCCCTTTGTTGCGGGGGTCAATGACCGGATGATTATCCTTGCCGTTTCGATGGCAGTATTCATTTTGTGTCTGATCAATTTTGTTATACTGCTATAGATCCGAAAACCCCCTTCCCTTGTTGCAAAACGGAATAAAGAAATAAAAAAAAGGAGCTTTGAGGCTCCTTTTGATTTTTGTATTGAGTTTTTATCTCTCGGTGATGGGGATGTAAGACTGCTTTTCCTGCACGTTGATGTAAGCGGGGCGCATGAGTTTGCCTCCGGATACAAGTTCTTCGATACGATGAGCGCACCAACCGGAAATACGGGAAGCTGCAAACAAAGGTGTTGCAATGTCCATCGGGATATTCAATGCTCTGTAAACAAAGCCGGAATAAAGGTCGACATTTGCGGGCATAGGTTTGCTGATCCCTTTTACCTCACGGAACAGTTCGGAACCTCTTGTCTCAATAAAATCATAAACCATGAATTCATCCATAAGTCCCTGTTCTGCTGCCAGCTTTTTCGCAAGTCCCTTGAGAAGTGTCGCACGGGGATCCGAAAGAGTATATACTGCATGTCCAAGTCCGTAGATCAATCCGGAATGGTCGAAGACCTCACCGCGAAGGAGACGCAGCAGATACTGTTCAACTTCTTTTTCATTTGTGATATCTTTTACGTTTTCTTTGAGATCCTGCATCATTCCAAGCACCTCAATGTTTGCACCACCGTGTTTAGGTCCCTTTAAGGAGCCTACCGCCGCAGCGATGACAGAATAGGTATCTGTGCCTGATGAAGAAACCAAATGTGTTGTAAACGAAGAATTGTTTCCTCCGCCGTGTTCTGCATGAAGAATCATGCAAAGGTCAAGGATTTTTGCCTCGAGGTCTGAATACTCACCGGTTGGACGGATCATGCGCAGGATGTTTTCTGCTGTGGACCTGTCAGGAGCAGGATAATGAAGATGCAGACTTTCGTTATGGTAATGCGAACGTTTTGCCTGAAAACCGTAGGCGATCAAGGTCGGGAAATACCCGATCAAATCGATCGAGTGGGGAAGGACTTTCGAAATGGAAGCGTCATTGGCATTGTCATCATAGGTATTGAGTGCGATTACCTTTCGCGCAAGTTTGTTAATGAAGTTGTTGCTTGCCGAGCAAAGAATCATTTCCCGTGATAAGCCTGTCGGAAGTTCTCTGCGGGCAGCGAGTGTCGCACTGAAGTCACAAAGCTGATCTTTTGTGGGCAGTGATCCAAAAAGCAAAAGATAAGAAGCTTCTTCATAACCGAAGCGATTTTCATGAATGCAGTTCTTGACGAGATCTTCTACATCGATGCCGCGATAGTAGAGCTTGCCTTCGATTGCAACCTTTTCATTTTTTTCGTTAGTTTTATAACCGCGGACTTCACCGACCCTTGTAAGACCAACTACGACTCCGGTACCGTTTGAATTGCGGAGGCCGCGTTTGACATCGTATTTGCAGTAAAATCCAGGGTCGATCGCGTTGTTTTTTATCAAGTCGGAAGACATCGCAGAAAGATAACGGGCTTCCTGTTTGGAACCTCTTACGTTTAATTCGTTATCCACCGGGCAGCCAAGGCTGTTAAAGCCAGTCTTGTTTTCTCCGACTTCGTCGGCGTTGGTTTTCGGCAAGGAAGTTACGCGCCGTTTTACAACATTTTCTTTACTTAGTCCGTTTTTGTTCATTTTTGGGTAATGTCCTCCTGCTGCTATTAAAAAGGTGACGCCACAGTATATTTGCAGCATCACCGAAGAGTCACAAAATAAGTAGCACAATAAAGCTGTGCACTCTGAGCCCTCCGTTGCCTACGAGATTAGCTGACGGGCTAGGGAAGAGATACCCTTCCGATCGTCGATCGGATTCACCCCAAATGCTTGGTTCTCCCGCTCCGGATAAACCGGATTCAGCGCCCAAATTGTTACGAGAATTATATATTAGTTCTATTTAAAAGACAATAGGCAAGGGAAAAATATTTTGGGGCCAAAAGGAAAACACATGCAAACCAAAGAGAAGGAATTAGAACGTATGTTCTTGCACCCGCTGCGAAGATGTGCTATAATAAAAACATATTAATTTGTTTCATTGCAGATTTCTGCGGGGTAAATAGCAATGTTTAAAATCGTATCAGATTATAAAATGATGGGAGATCAGCCTCAGGCAGTCGAGCAATTGGTCCGGGGCATAAAAGCAGGGGTAAAGCACCAGACACTTCTTGGGGTCACAGGATCGGGGAAGACGTTTACAATGGCAAATGTCATCGAGCAAGTCCAGAAACCTACTCTTATCATTTCTCACAATAAAACACTTGCGGCGCAGCTTTGCGGAGAATTCAAAGAATTTTTTCCCGAAAACGCGGTAGAGTATTTTGTAAGTTACTACGATTACTATCAGCCGGAAGCCTATCTTCCTTCGACTGATACCTATATTGAAAAAGACTCGGATATCAATGATGAAATAGATAAACTTCGACATTCGGCAACAGCGGCACTTGCTGAAAGGCGAGATGTCATTATTGTAGCCAGTGTGTCTTGCATTTACGGTCTCGGAAGTCCTATGGACTATGAGAACCAAGTACTTTCACTTCGCCCGGGCATGACCAAAGATCGAAACGAGATACTCCATAAGCTTGTGGACATACAATATAATAGAAATGATCTTAATTTTATTCGGGGGATGTTCCGTGTCCGAGGGGACATCATTGATGTGTTTCCTGCCGGCGCAGAGCAGGCGATCCGCATTGAACTTTTCGGTGATGAGATCGAGACGATCAAGGAATTCAATCCGATTACAGGAGAAATCGTCGGTCTGCGAAATCATGTTTCGATTTTCCCGGCTTCGCATTATGTGACTTCAAAAGAAAACATGAAAAACGCGGCGCAAAGGATTGAAGAAGAACTCGAAGATCGACTTGCCTGGTTCAAATCCAAGGGGATGCTTCTTGAGGCGCAAAGGATCGAACAGAGAACACGCTATGATTTGGAATTGCTCCGGGAAATCGGCAGCTGCAAGGGCATCGAAAATTATTCACGGCACATCAACGGATTGCCCCCGGGCAGCCGTCCATATACTTTGATCGACTATTTCCCCGATGATTTTCTGATCATCGTTGACGAATCCCATGTCATGCTTCCGCAGCTTCGCGGGATGTGGGCGGGAGACCGTTCAAGGAAAAGCAATCTTGTCGATTTTGGCTTTCGTCTTCCTTCGGCTTTGGATAATCGCCCGTTGGATTTTCAGGAGTTTCAGAGCCTCGTCAACCAGATCGTCTATGTCAGTGCTACCCCCGCTGCTTATGAAAAGGAAAAAAGCGGAGGCATCGTAGCGGAGCAGGTGATCAGACCGACCGGATTGCTCGATCCTGTCATAGAAGTGCGTAAAACTGAAGGACAGATCGATGATCTGATTTCGGAAATCAATAAAACGACCGGGAAAAACGAACGCGTTCTCGTTACGACTCTTACCAAAAAAATGTCAGAAAGTTTGACCGATTATTTGAAAAATGTAGGAATAAAGGTCCGCTATCTGCATTCGGAAGTAGAAACCCTTGAAAGGATGGAAATCTTGCGGGATCTGCGCTTAGGTGTGTTCGACGTTTTGATTGGTATCAATCTTTTGCGTGAAGGCCTGGACCTGCCGGAGGTTTCGCTCGTAGCTATTCTTGATGCAGATAAACAGGGCTTCCTGCGAACAGAAACATCTTTGATCCAAACGATCGGAAGAGCGGCCAGAAACGTAGACGGCAGAGTCATTATGTATGCTGATGGGATCAGCGATGCTATGAAGGCCGCGATTTCAGAGACGGAACGCAGAAGAGCAGTTCAACATGAATATAACCTGAAAAACGGTATAACTCCTGCTACGATACAAAAATCCATACGTGCGGTGATCGAGGCAACCAAGGCTGCAGAAGAAACCGCAGAGTATTATCACGGAAGAAGCCCGCTTGAACTGACAAAGAAAGAACTGACCGATTACATTAAACTGTTGGAAAAGGAAATGAAACAGGCAGCGGCAGACTTACAGTTTGAACGCGCAGCCGAACTCCGTGACCGGATATTCGAATATAAATTACGGCAATAGATCCGGATGATATAGAAAAAAACAAAAAGACTCGGAAAAGGAGATTTGATAGAATGCCAAACAGCATCGTAATAAAAGGTGCAAAGGAGCACAACTTAAAGAACATCAGCATAGAGATCCCGCGTGACAAGATGGTCGTTTTGACCGGATTGTCAGGTTCGGGGAAATCTTCCCTTGCCTTTGATACGATCTATGCCGAAGGGCAAAGACGATATGTCGAAAGTTTGTCATCGTATGCACGGCAGTTTCTCGGGCAGATGGAAAAACCGGATGTCGAATATATAGAGGGTCTTTCTCCGGCGATCTCGATCGACCAAAAAACAACGAGCAAAAACCCTCGTTCAACGGTCGGCACGGTCACGGAGATCTATGATTACCTGAGGCTTCTTTACGCACGGATCGGCATCCCGCATTGCCCTGTTTGCGGAAAAGAGATCAAAAGTCAAAGTGTCGATCAAATTGTCGACCACCTGATGGCACTTCCCGAAAAAACGCGGCTTACGATTTTGGCGCCTGTAGTCAGCGACCGTAAGGGCGAACATGAAAAAATCATCGAGCGCATACGAAAAGAAGGCTTTACGCGAGTCCAAGTCGACGGAGAAATCATCGATCTTTCAGAACAGGAAATCAAACTTGAAAAAACCTGCAAGCACAGCATAGATATCGTGATCGATCGAATCATTGTAAAACCGGGAGCGGAAAGCCGTCTTTCGGAGGCTGTCGAACTTGCGACTGCACACGGAGATGGACTTGTTGTAGCCAAAATGGAAGACGGACTTTTGGTATTCAGTACAAAGCTTGCCTGTCCGGAACATGGCGGCGGGATTCCGGAACTGGAGCCAAGGATGTTTTCTTTCAACAATCCCTTTGGAGCCTGCCCGGAATGCAAAGGCCTTGGTTTTCTGTTGAAAATGGATCCTGACAGGATCATCACAGAGAAAGAACTCTCTATTCCAAAGGGCGCTCTCGCAAATGTATTTGCTTCGATGGAAATCACAAGCGGTTTTTATCGGCAATTGATCGATGCGCTTGCAAAGGATCACGGAGTCGACATCGACCTTCCTTACTGCGAACTCCCGGAAAAATTCCAAAAGGAACTGCTATACGGAACCGGAAACCGGAAGATCGAATATTACTATGAGAGCCGCAACAACGGTTCCAAATCATATAGGAACCATTCGTTTGAGGGCGTGATAAACAATCTTGAACGCAGGTATCAGGAGACAAATTCCGAGTACATCAAAGAAAAAATGCAGGAGTATATGAGTGTGACCCCTTGCGAAGCATGCAAGGGAAAGCGTCTGAATCCTGAAGTTTTGTGCGTGACTGTTCAGGGAATGAACATCGCGGAGTTCTGCGAACTCCCAATACGTGAAGCCCTCAAACGCGTGGAACACTTTTCCATGTCTGAGAAGGAGGCTGTGATCGCAAAGCAGATCTTGAAAGAAATCAACGAAAGGCTGAAATTCCTTGTTGATGTAGGTCTGGATTATCTGACTTTGTCGAGAGCCTCCGGGACGCTTTCCGGCGGTGAATCTCAGCGGATACGCCTTGCGACACAGATCGGTTCGGGTCTTGTCGGCGTACTTTATATTCTCGATGAGCCAAGCATCGGCCTTCATCAAAAGGACAATGCGAAGCTGCTTAAAACGCTTAGAAATTTAACCGATATTGGAAACACTCTGATCGTTGTAGAACATGACGAAGAAACGATGTATGCAGCCGATCACATCATAGACATCGGACCGGGAGCGGGTATCCACGGCGGTGAGATCATTGCAGAGGGAACCGTCGAAGAAATCAAGGCAACTCCCGCTTCTATAACGGGAGCGTATCTTCGCGGAGAAAGATCGATTCCTATCCCGAAAGAAAGAAGAAAAGGAAACGGCAAACAGATCGAGATTCTTGGTGCGACCGAAAACAATCTCAAAAATATTGACGTGACTTTTCCTCTTGGCCAATTTATCTGTGTTACCGGCGTTTCGGGTTCAGGGAAAAGCAGCCTGATCAATGAAATCCTCTATAAAGCATTAGCCTCTAAGGTCAATCGAACGAAGGATCGTCCCGGAGCTTTCCGTGAGATCAAAGGCATCGAGTATATCGATAAAGTCATCGACATTGACCAATCCCCGATCGGAAGGACCCCTCGCTCGAATCCTGCGACCTATACGGGAGTTTTCACGGCGATCCGTGAACTTTTTTCAGAACTGCCGGAGTCAAAAGTAAGGGGTTACGGAAAAGGGCGGTTCAGTTTCAATGTCAAGGGAGGGCGTTGTGAGGCTTGCAGCGGCGATGGGATCATACGAATCGAGATGCATTTCCTCCCGGATGTTTATGTTCCCTGCGAAGTCTGCAAGGGCAAACGGTACAATCGGGAAACGCTGGAAGTCAGATACAAAGGCAAGAACATTTCTGAAGTGCTTGATATGAATGTAAGCGAAGCTCTTTTGTTCTTTCAAAACATCCCGACTATCACCCGTCAGCTTCGGACGCTGGAAGAAGTTGGTCTGGGTTATATAAAGCTCGGACAACCATCGACGCAGCTTTCCGGCGGGGAGGCTCAGCGCGTAAAACTTGCTTCTGAGCTTTCGAAGAGAAGCACCGGTAAAACAATGTATATTCTGGATGAACCCACGACGGGCCTTCACTTTGCCGATGTCGACAAACTCATTCAGGTTCTTGAACGATTGGTAGAAAACGGAAACACAGTAGTGGTGATAGAACATAACCTTGATGTGATCAAAACGGCTGATACGATCATCGATCTTGGACCGGACGGAGGCGACCGCGGCGGTGAACTGATTGCTTTTTGCACGCCGGAAGAGCTCACAGAAGTCAAAAACTCTTATACCGGAGAGTACATGAAAAAGGTTTTATTTTCTCATCTAATCTGATACAATAAGAATTTATAAAGACGTTCAAGAGAAGGTGACGGATGAGTTCTGAAAAAAAAATGATGTATTTTTTGATGGCAGTCGTCGTATGCGGTTGGGGCTTGGAGTATGTTTTTGCAAAACAGGCACTTGAAAGTATCGAAACGATGACGCTTGTGTTCATAAAGTATATTATCGGAGCAATCATTATTCTGTTGTATCGCTTAAAGAAAGAAGGAAAGCGCTTTTGGCCGAGAAAGCAAGACCTTTTGCTTTACTTTGTCTGTGCGATTTTCGGGGAAATCGGATATTTTTATTGCGAATACTCTGCGATGGAATATCTGCCGGTTTCACTGATCACGATCATTCTTTCTTTTGTCCCGATCCTTTCCCTCCTGATCGAGAGAGTTCTTTATAAAAGGAAAATCACAAAAGTTTTACTTGCGGGTGTGATTCTTTGTGTTGTGGGAGTTGCGTTGATCATCGGCGCTGATTTTTCACTGCTGATGTCAGGAAGACTGATCGGCTATTTGTTTGCTTTTGGTGCAGTAGCGAGCTGGAATGCCTATAATTTCATTACGGCTTCACTGCATGGAAAATACTCAAGTATCTCCCTGACATTGAATCAACTTTTGTGCAGCATCTTGCTGCTCTTGCCATATGCGATCAATCATATGCCTGCAAAAGAAGTTTTCACTGCCGGAACGATCGGTGGGATCCTTTATCTCGGGATCATGGGCGCAGCGCTGGGTTTCCTCGTGCAGGTAAAAGCGCTTCACGTGCTTGGGGTCACTCCGACCTCGATTTTTTCTAATTTTATACCCGTGACGAGTACGTTTTTCGGGTGGATGTTCCTCGGTGAAATGATATCTCCAATGCAGTTTGTGGGCGGAGCGATCATTCTCTTTTCTGCTACTGTTGTCATTCGGGAGAAAGACAAGATGGAAAAAAGGGACACTGTGTCGATGGGGTCAGAACCATCGGAAAGGGCAGGGATTTAAGAATCATGATCGAACGCATCAATATGACCATGCTGACCGATTTTTACGAGTTGACAATGGCCAATGGTTATTTTGAAAAAGGATACAGGGATAAAATCGCCTACTTCGATATGTTTTTTCGCAAGATACCCGATGAGGGTGGCTTTGCAATCGCAGCAGGACTTGAACAGTTGATCCATTGCCTTGAGACTCTCCAATTTGAGGAGGAAGACATTGCATACCTGAGAGGGAAGGGGATTTTTTGCGAAGAATTTCTCGATTACCTGAAGGATTTTTCTTTTGCCTGTGACGTTTGGGCCGTTCCGGAAGGAACGCCGGTTTTTCCAGGTGAACCGATCGTTACTGTCCGCGGTCCCGTGATACAGTCGCAGTTTATTGAGACGATACTGCTGTTGCTTATCAACCACCAGAGCCTGATTGCGACAAAAGCCAATCGTATCGTGCGTGCGGCAGAGGGGCGAACCGTCATGGAATTCGGGACGCGAAGGGCTCACGGCGCTTCAAGTGCGATTTACGGTGCACGTGCTGCATATATTGGCGGCTGTATTGGTACGGCATGTGCCATTGCGGAAAGAGACTATGGGATACCTGCGCTTGGAACCATGGCGCATAGCTGGATCCAGATGTTTGACACCGAGTATGAGGCATTCAAAGCGTATGCGGATATTTATCCGGATAATTGCGTCTTGCTTGTGGATACTTATAATGTTCTGAAATGCGGAGTGCCGAATGCGATCCGCGTGTTTAAAGAAACGAAGCCCGAAAAAATGGGAATCAGGATCGACAGCGGCGACATTACTTATTTGTCAAAAAATGCAAGAAAACTTTTGGATGATGCAGGCTTCCCTGATTGTGCAATTGTTGCCTCGAACTCTTTTGATGAATACTTGATCCGTGACGTGATCGGACAAGGCGCATGCATCGATTCGTTTGGCGTCGGAGAACGCCTCATCACCGCGAGATCAGAGCCTGTCTTTGGCGGTGTCTACAAGATGTCAGCTATTGAAACCAACGGGATGATCATTCCGAAGATAAAAATCAGTGAAAATACTGAAAAAATAACGAATCCGGGATTCAAGTCTTTATACCGGCTCTATGACAAGGATACAAAAAAAGCGATTGCAGATGT
>CAZKCB010000022.1:10057-14744 GCA_964550965.1 uncultured Oscillospiraceae bacterium | reverse complement strand
TTCGGGAAAACATTGTTTCCTATATCTCTGCCGTCCATGATCACACTTTTAGTGTTTCCCATATCCCGCCGCAGTGCAACGAGCTTTTCCCGCACTTCTGAAAGTGCCGAGGAATCCGAGGCCATTTTTGAAACTTCGGGTTTCCTTATATGATCATTGACGATTTCTCCGTCAAGTAAAATATTTCCTTTTACAAAATCGATTTTTGTTCTTGAAAGCATTTCCGAAACAGCTGCCAGATCGTCAAGAGCTATCTTTTCGCGCAAAAGTTTGAATGCAACGGCCCGATACATCGCTCCGGTGTCGATATAATCGATTCCGAGTGCTGCTGCAATTTTCTTCGCGATAGTACTTTTGCCCGCCCCTGACGGCCCATCGATCGCAACCTGAAATACATCCGCCATCTATCGTTTTCCCTTTCCACTGTCTAAAAGTTTCTCGATCTCCGCCACAAAAGTATTAACATCTGTAAACTGACGGTAGACCGATGCAAATCGAACGTAAGCCACCTCATCAAGATTTTTTAAATGTTCCATGATGATTTCGCCCACAACATTGCTTTCGACCTCTTTTTCCATCATATTATTAAGCCCACGCTCGATGTCACTGACAATTTTTTCGATTTCAGCCATTGGCACGGGTCTTTTTTCACAAGCCTTTACGATCCCATTGAGAACTTTATTACGGTCAAATGCTTCGCGCCTTCCGTCTTTTTTGACAACCATAAAGAGAACTTCTTCAACCTTCTCATAGGTCGTGAACCGTTTCCCACAATTGTCGCATTCGCGTCGGCGCCTGATTGCATGACCTTCTTCTGTCGGGCGGGAATCGATTACTCTTGTGTCTGAGGTTTCGCAAAATGGGCATTTCATTAAACAGATCCTCCTTGATTCACTTGTTTCAAACTTAAGCCATTGGAGTTATTGTACACTGATTTGAGGAAGGGATGCAAGCCATTTCCAATTCATCCTTCAATAGAAAGAACGGTATAGCCCTGCTCTTCGACTGCATTTTTCAAAACATCATCACTGATTTTCTCATCACATATTACTTTTGCGGTTTTATTCTCAAGATCGACTGTAGCTTTGACTCCCTCAATGGCATTTAAAGCCTTCTCAACTCTCGCGCTGCAATGTCCGCAAGACATTCCTTCGATCGTTATCGTCTTTTCTTTCTCCATTGTCTTTTCCTCCATATCCTTTTTTTGAACGGGCGATGCAAGTGCGTCCTGTCTTGGTCGGAACGACCGAAGCCGCAAGGCATTTCCCACTACGAACAAAGAGCTCATACTCATCGCTGCCGCTGCGATCATCGGATCGAGTTTCCATCCTCCAAAAGCATAGAAAACGCCGGCAGCAAGAGGAATCCCAAGGCAGTTATAAAAGAATGCCCAAAAAAGATTCTGTTTGATGTTTCGAATCGTTGCACGGGAAAGTTCGATCGCGGTTACAACATCTAGAAGACTGCTTTTCATCAGCACGATATCCGCAGATTCGATTGCAATATCCGTTCCCGCGCCAACCGCAATCCCGACATCTGCCCTTGCAAGTGCCGGCGCATCGTTGATACCATCGCCTACCATTGCCACCTTTCGCCCCTCGGAAAGCAAGCGTCGGATCTCTTTTTCTTTGTCCGCCGGAAGCACTCCGGCAATCATGTGAGGAATGTCGACTTCTTTCCGGATCGCTTCAGCCGTCGCTTCATTATCTCCCGTTACCATTATGACATCGATGCCCATATTCCGAAGCAGCGCAACAGCCCTGGCACTTTCCGGCTTTACAGGATCTGCAGCGGCCAGGATTCCCTGTAATTGTCCTTGTTTTGCTAAAAACAAAGGTGTTTTCGCTTGCATCGTGAGGTTTTCGTAGGCTTTCTCAAAGGGTCCGACAAATTTGTCCGCCTTTAGCTCAGACATCAGTTTCCGGTTCCCGATATAATATCTTTCGCCATTGATTTCTGCGGATATTCCGCCTTCGATGACGCGGAATGCTTCTGCAGCGATCAAAGAAAGTTTTTCTTCCTCTGCTTTCTTTACGATCGCATACGCCAAAGGATGTTCTGAAAAAGTTTCCATCGAAGCCGCCCAAAGAAGTAATTCTTCCTTTGTAATTCCTTCCGCAGGGATCAGGTCTGTCAGGACCGGCTCTCCCAGTGTCAAGGTTCCTGTCTTATCCAAAACGACAGTGTCGATAGATTTTGTAATTTCAAGCGCACCGGCCGACTTGATCAGTATTCCGTTCACTGCACCCTTTCCTGTTCCGACCATGATGGCCAGTGGCGTTGCAAGGCCAAGTGCGCAGGGGCAGGAAATGACAAGAACGGAAATGGCGATCGTAAGCGCAAATTCAGGCGTGCTTCCCGAGAAGAGCCAGGCCACCCCCGAAATAAAAGAAATCCCGATTACGATCGGCACAAAAATCCGGCTGATTTTATCTGCAAGTCTTGCAATCGGAGCTTTCGAGGATGCGGCTTCTGAAACGAGCCGGATAATCTGCCCGAGTGTTGTATCGTTTCCAACACGCTGGGCCTCGACCCGAAACGCGCCGCTCTTATTGATTGTAGCAGCAAGAACCTGATCTCCGACCTGTTTTTCCACAGGAATGCTTTCTCCGGTCAACGCAGATTGGTCGACGAGGCCGTTTCCCCAGGTGATCAGACCATCGACCGGTATGGCTCCGCCGGGCCGGATCACGAGGGTATCTCCTGTCTGGATCTGCTCAGTCAGAATCTCCTCTTCTTTTCCGTCTTTTATTATAATCGCTGTTTTCGGTGTAAGATCCAAAAGCTTTGAAATCGCTTCGGAGGTTCGGCCTCTTGCTCTTATTTCGAAATACTTTCCAAGCGTCACGAGAGTCAATATCGTTCCCGCAGACTCAAAATAAAGTTCCATCGCGTAATGGGCGGCATGATGATGGTCTCCGTGTCCGAGAGCGTAGCCGATTTGAAACAAAGCAAAGATGCCATAGACCACAGCAGCAAAAGAACCGACGGCAATCAAAGAATCCATATTGGGTGCTCTGTAAAAAAGCGCCCTGAAGCCCGCACTATAATATTTTCGATTTTCGTAAAGAATCGGCAGAAGCAAAAGAAATTCTAAAAATCCGAGGTTGGAAGCGTTTTCCGTTCCTCTAAGAAAAGAAGGGAGCGGAAGTCCAAGCATACTGCCCATTGCAAGGTAAAGCAGAGGAATCAGAAAAACAATGGAGAGAAGCAATCTCTTTTTATGATCCGAAAGATCCTTCGCCAGAAGGTCTTCTTGTGGGGGCTTACCTTCCTTTTCATTCGACAAAGGCGCTGCTTTATAGCCGCCGCGCTCTACGGCTGAAACGATCACGGCATCATTTGTAAGCGTCTCATCATAATCGACGGTCATACTATTCAGGAGAAGGCTCACATTGACAGAGCGAACCCCGGGAAGCTTCGCGACGTTTCGCTCAACGGCAGCCACACAGGCGGCGCAAGTCATTCCATTAACCGAATATTTTTGTTTCACTTCACCACCGTCTTCACTTCTACTCCTTAAGGAGTGCTGCAAAACCAGAACTATATTTTTCTTCCCCACCGGGCAAAATCCACATTGCTTCCGTATCGGAAAGACTTTCGATCAGGGCAAGACCTTCTTCATAAGGCATATTAAACAACGCTGTCGATAAAGCATCAGCAATACCCGAATCCTCGCAAATGATGGTTACTCCCTCAAAATATGCTGATGGATATAGAGTAACCGGGTCGATAATATGATGATATTTTTTCCCATCTACAGTATAGTATCGGATGTAATCTCCGCTTGTAACAAGCGAGTGGTCTGTAATGTTCACAAGGTGAAGGTATGGGTTTTCGGTATCCTCAGTATCAGGATTCTGTACCCCAACCTTCCAAAGTTCGCCGGTGTCGCCTTTGGTTCCGACGACACGAACATTTCCACCGACGCTGAGTAAGAAGGAAGTGCAGCCATTCTCTTTGGCCGTCATACTGACACGTTCTGTTGCATAGCCTTTTGCGATCGCACCGACATCCAGGCTCATCAGAGGATCGGCAAGATACACGGTAGATGCTTTCTCATCAATGATAAGGTCATCTATGTTCGTATGTTCAGAAGCCGCCTTCAATTGTTCATAGGGAGGAATTTTTGCTGCCGTCGGATCGTTTATTCCTTCTTCACGATACGTGTGCCAAATACGCAGCACAGCACCAAGCGCAATATTTGTCTTCCCATCCGTCAGCTCATACGTTTTTTTTGCAAACAGCATAAGATCTAAAACTTCAGCATCTACCTTTACCGGTGCGATCCCGGCATTGTCATTGATCGTCTTGATATTGCTGATACCCTCATAATCATGATAAATATCATAGTATTTATGATATTTCATAAGTTCTTTATAAATCAGACTGCTCTGTGCGTCAAAAGACTCCTGGCTATCACTATAGGCGATCAACTGTGTTACGGTATCAAAAACATCAGCATATTGTGCGTCATATCGCTGCAGTTTTGTGTTTCCGCAGCCAGACAGAGAAAAGAGCATCGTAAGGGCAAGCAGCGCAGGCAGGATTTTTTTAGTCAAAGTTTCACCTCAAATGTTTTTTCGATTATAACAAATCATTTATTTTTATTTCACGCCAGCCTTCGAAAAGCAGGCAGGACAAATCGTAAGAGAGTGGAGGTAACGACTCCCGCAGCAAGTCCCGA
>CAZKCB010000022.1:0-10047 GCA_964550965.1 uncultured Oscillospiraceae bacterium | reverse complement strand
CGGGAAATAGGGCCACATATTCATGCCCGAATATAGGATAATGATCACGAGAAATTGCCCAAGGTTATGAGAAATCGCACCAAAAACGCTCAAGAGCAGGTAAGATATTTTTTCTCTATAGATCAGCAGCAGCAAAAGCATCATCGTAACCGACAAAATACCTCCTGCAAAGCTCAGCGCTGCCGCGACGGCACCTCTGGTAGCAAATGCAAAAAATGCCTTGAGTGCAACGATCAGATAGGCTTCTCTCTTTCCGAGAAAAAAGAGCGCATACATGACCGCAATATTGGACAAGCCAAATTTGACTCCCGGCACCGGGATCGGCAGAGGAGGCAGCATGCCTTCAATAACCGCAAGAACCAAAGCGGTAGCAAAAAGAAGGCCCGCAAGTACCATGCGGTGGGTCTTGCTCTTTTTTGTTCTTTTCTCAGAATATCCTTTAGATGCATGCTGTTGTTTTTCTTTTGCCATTCTTTTCTGCCCGGGTTCCTTTCAAAAGCTAATTTCCTGTTACGATGTCTGCCGCGTCGGGATCTTTTGGATCATCCGAGACGATCTTCAATATAATCTCGTTCGGAAGGCACGCGGCAAACTGACCGACGGTTCCGATCCTTCCGGCATTGACACATACCTGATCGGGGCAATCGGATTTTTCAAATGAGATCGTACCATCCGTATAAAGATGAAATGTGACCTCAGGAACTTCCGAAACAGAAAAGTGTTTTTCTTTTCCCGAATCAAGCCGCACGGATTCAACCAATTTGGATCTATAATAAATTTCAGCTTTTGTTGAGACCTCAGCGAAAAAAAATCGATACAAGCCAAAGGAAACTGCGCTGACTATGATGATTATCGCAATGATCAGCAGATCTGTCTTTTTGAAAAAGTTCATATGTACTCCAATCAAAGATGCCTGACCACTTCAAAGCGACGGAGCGAGTAGTCGTCTTCGGGGTCAATGCCTGCCTTTTTCAAGACAACATCCATTTGCTGGTCAATTGTTTTTATCCCGTCAAGCTGCGGCAAAAGCAAAGCTTTCTTACGCCCGCTCTGAACAATAACTCCATATCGATTAGGATCGAGCATATCTTTTGAATCGATCGGTTCCGACTCACCAAGTACATCTACGCTATACACGAGCTGCGGCAGTTCTTCCTTGCTGACAGGTTCAAAGCGCGGATCTCCGACCCCTGCGCTGACAGCGTTCTGCATGATCTCCTGTGCAATGCTTTCTGTTGTCGGTGAAGTTGTCCCAATGCAGCCTCTCAGCTTTCCATCTTTTTTCAATGAGACAAAAACGCCGGCCTTCCTTTCGCGGAGTTCTGCTGACACTTTTGGTTTTTCAGAAAGAGGTTTTCTCTCATTGACATAGTGTTCTAAAGAAAGTCTGGCAAGTCGTACAAGCTCGTCCTCTTTTTCTTTTCGCTGTACAAGACGTTTTGTTTCTTCTTCCTCAAAGATGACATCAAAATGTCTGCTGTCGTCGGACCCCAAAACGCGAAAACCTGCGACAGCATAACCTACACCAAAAGGATCTTCATAAGAAAGGAATTCCGGTTCTACAGCCATACCATCAAGGATCCCCGCCATGATGATGAACGAACGCAGTCCACATTCTCCGGCCAGTTGGCAAAAGCTTTCGTCAAAGCGCAGAAAGCTCAAAAAATCAGCTGTTTTCATAGCTTCAACGATCGCATGGTCAAATTCCGGGCCTTCCTCGGTAAAATGGTATGGACCATCATCGGAAAGGCAGTGGGACAAATCACCGCTCGCAACGATGACTGCTTTTCGACCTAATGCTTCGATCGATTCTTTTACACAGCGGCCAAAGGCGTAATGCTCGCGGAAACTCAGTCCGGAAATCGATATCCGAACAAGCTTATAATTCTGATAACGTTTATTTATAAAGTAAAGTGGCACCATAGTCCCATGGTCCAGTGTTTTTTGTTTTTCTCCCATAGGGCCGGCAAAGATACCTTTTTCTCCGGCTTTTGCACTGATCTCAGAAACCAGTTCTTCGTCGTATTCTGCGCTGATCGAAACCGTGTATTCTCCAAAGGCATGGAAATTTCCGGTTGCCTTTCGTCCGGGAGAAATATGGATGTAATCGGCATACATGATAGAATGCGGTGAGATCAAAATGATCGTTTCCGGGCTGATCGCCGCGATCTCCCCGGCGACTTTCTCGTAAGCTTTTATGGTTTTACTGACCTGTGTTTCCTGACCTCCGCCTACTTCGGGAAGAAGCAGCGGTGGATGAGGAACGATAAATGCGGATTTTATAGACATATCGAACAACCTCCGTTCTCAACTGCATTTCTTCGATCTTTTTTTTCAGTATAGCATTTTTCGTTTATTTGCTCAATCTATTTACTGCACATCCAGAAGCCTTTCAAATTTATAGTATTTAGTGTAAAAAAAAACGCCGATCATATCATCGACGAATTTGTTTTTGATGTGTTTCGGTTTTGCAGAAACATAGTGAATGCCTGTACCACGTCCGGATCAAACTGATTTCCTGCATTTCTTCTCAGTTCCTCAAGTGCCCGTTCTTCCGTCATTGCTTTGCGATATACCCGTTCCTCTGTCATCGCATCATAGGCGTCAGCGACAGAAATAATGCGGGCCAAAAGTGGAATTTCCAATCCTTTCAAACCTCGGGGATAACCGCCTCCGTCCCATCTTTCGTGATGAGAGAGGATACCATTTGCAATCGAAGCCATCTCCGAGGAAGCCGAAGCGATTCGATACCCTATCTCAGGGTGCTTTTTCATTTCGACCCACTCCATATCTGAGAGATTGCCCGGTTTCATCAGGATACCATTATCTATGACAACTTTGCCGACATCATGCAACGTCGCAAGAAGTGCCAGTTCATCAAGCTCAAGCTGCGAAAGTCTGAGCCTTCTTCCTACTTCTGTCGAAAGCAACGCCATGCGCTCCGCATGTTCTTTTGTTTCCTGGCTGCGCTCAAACATTGTTGTTTTTATCGATGATATGATAGCACTGCACGTGCTGTCTCTTTCCAAAAGCTTGTGCCGATAAAGATAGTCCTCGGCAATTTTTTCAAGAACAGAGATGCTCTCACCGCTGTTTTCCGTTGTCGCGTATCCCAGTGAAATATTGATGTTCTGGATGTTGTTCTTTTGGTTATATTCATCGCAGGCTCGCTGCACACGTTTCGCAAAATCATTCGCATCGGCGGAGGTGGTACGGGGCATGAGGATACCGAATTCGTCGCCGCCGATCCTCGCAAGAAAATCCTTCGTCGGGTCGATACAGTTTTTTAGGATCTTTGAAACCAAAAGAATCAAAGAATCGCCTTCTTCGGAACCAAAGGCTTCATTTACAAGCTTCAAACCGTTGATATCGCCTATAATAACAGAAATAGGATAGTTTTCCGCCGTATCCATGCTCTTCTTTTCCGCTTCATATTGGATCCGGTTATACAAACCTGTAAAAGGATCATGCCTTAAGAGATACTCAATTCGCTCTTCACGCATCTTTTGCCTGGTGACATCTATAATCAAGCCCTCTATGGTTTCGACCCCGCCATCGGGGTCATAGAGTGCCTGTCCCTTCTCGTAGACCCAGCGGGTCTGTCCATTCGCTTTTTTGATGCGGTATTCGCCGCTGAACATAGTCTGTTCAGAAATGACTCTTTCCCATCTTTCCCAAAGAAGTTCCCTGTCCTCCGGATGAACGATTTCATTGAAGGAGAGCTGCTTGCTGTCGATCAGATGGTCGGGGCGATACCCTGTGAGATCAACGCATCCCTCCGACACAAAAAGCATCGTCCATGAACGATCATATTTACAGCGATACGCCATTCCCGGAAGATTTGAAAGCAGCATACTTTTGCTTCGCTCGCTTTGTCTCAGTTCTTCCAGGTCGCTTACATGCCTGTTTACAGAGTCGGTGATATCTCTGATCGACAAAATGCAAAAATTGTTTTCCGGAGAAACAACCGTTGTATTATAATAACGTTCCGTTGATTCGGAATAAAACTCGTATTCTCTGCGAACTCCACTTTGCGCAACATCCCGAAACAAGTCAAGCAGGAAGAAATTTTCCTCCGTTCCGCTTTGACATTCGCTTCCTTTTTTCCCAAGACAAAATTCAGCAGAAAGACCCGTGATCTTTTCGAACGCTTCATTCATATATATATATTCAAAATCAAAGCCGACGCCATTTTCGTCAGTAAGTATCTTTTGATATGCTACACCGACATTATTTTTGTCAATCAAATAGCTGTCGAATCGTTCTTTCATTCCATCTCCATTCTCATACAATCTCTGTAGAAAAAGTGACCTTACAGAAATGTCCTGACGCAATAAATATTACGACATCGCCCCATTGATGTCAAGATACCAGAAGATGGTATCCTTTTCACTTGAGTTACAGGGCAGAAGAGTATATAATGTATTAAAATAACATATAAATACAAATAAGGGGGTTAGAAAAATGGCATTTTTCAACGATTTGGGTAAGAAACTCGGAGAGGTCGCCGGTGAAACCGCTGATAAGGCAAAAGACCTTGCCGAAACCGCAAAGTTAAAAACCGAAATCTCTTCCCTACAAAGAAAGCTCCAGTCAACCTATGCAGAGCTCGGACAAGTTTACTACAATCAGGAAAAAGAGGTAGAAAACAGTCCGGTTCTTGATCTTTGCAAGAAGGTCAGTGAAACAGAAGCTGCGATTACGGCTCTGGAAATAAAAATCGAAGAAATCAAAAATAGTTAAAATTGCTTGGAAAAATCCCGCCGTGTTGTAGTTCACTACAACCAGGTGGGATTTTTTTTATAAATAAAGCTCCATCACTTCCGGATAACAGTCTTTTTGAAACTGAGGACAACTAACACAGTCAAACAATTCGCCTGTAGAAGCCGGATCGATCGTCAGAAATCCGTGCTTTCGGAAAAATCCGGGCGCTCTCGCAACCAGGAGAACTTTTGCTCCTCCGCGATGCCTGACCTCTTCAAGTGCCAGAGAAAGAAGTTTACCTGCAATCTGTTCCTTCCGGAATTCAGGTTCTGTCGCGATCCCGTCAATGATGTACTCTCCTCCACGGAGTGCAAGTACACAGCCGCTGATCAACCGGCCTTCCGCATCTTCGGCTTTCCAGCATTTCAAAACATCTGTAGTCAGGGGTTCATCCTCTGCGAATTCAAGATCCTGCCGGATAAACATTTCTACTAATCGTTCGTATTCTTTCGTTTCGCTGACTTTGATCTCTACCAATTCGACCCCTCCATATTATTCCGAAGTGTGTTGATCCTTATTTTGCTAGGCAGACATTCGATATCAAGCGGAAAATCAGCACCCTTTTCACCATCAACATCCGTTCCGATCACAACGTCAGATTCCAGATGCAGCTTTTTGGTTTTGAAGTAAAGAACGTTTTTATTTTCTGTGTGATTTCCCTGAACAAAGTGGATCAAAAGGCCAAGCAACTCGGTAAGCGGCAGCTCACGGAAAAGCATCACATCAAGAAGCCCGTCATTGATCTCGGCATTGGAACCGAGACGTTTGAATCCGCCGGCAGATCTCCCGTTCATAACAAGCATGAAATACATTTTTTCTTCGCCGGTGAATTCTTCGCTTTGGATTCGGATCGGGATCGGCTGAAGTTTTGGGACTTCACTCAGCCCCTTGATATAATAGGACATGACGCCCAGTGTATTTTTGACATCCGGGTCGGTTTTTTGACTCACATCAACTAAAAAGCCCATAGCTGCAACATTGATGAAATATTTTCCGTTTGCAACACCGACATCACAGGAAGTGTAGTTTTCTTCAAGTGCAATTTTGACCATTCCCTCAATATCATGTGGGATATCAAAATAGTACGCAAAATCATTTGCTGTTCCCGCCGGGAAAATCGCCAAGGGAAGGTCTATATCATTGTTTATCATAGCATTGACTACAACATTGATCGTTCCGTCTCCGCCGGCTGCAATGATTTTTCGAAAATCCATATTTTTAACTTCTTTAAAGATTTCATTCATGAATGCGGGTTTGTCCGCACGAATAGGAACCACGACCATCTTCTTTTTTTGGAACATTTCAATGATCTTGTCGAGGTTGCTTTTAAAAAGACCACTGCCTGATGCGGGGTTATATATAAGCAAAACCTTATTTGACTTCATTTTTAAATCTCTCCCTCACTCTTCCTATCAGATAAAGCGACCCGGAAAAAAGGATCAGTTCATAGTTTGCTCTGTTCTCTTCAGCATAATCGCAGGCATTCCGATAATCTCCGAGCGAAATGCAAGGCTTTCCGCTTTTTTTGATCCTTTCGCAAAGGGCCTTCGAAGAAAGCTTCCTCGGGTTGTCCGGTTCGGTTGCGGCCAGATCCACATCGATATCTTTGAATGCCGCAATAATGCGGTCTATCTTTTTGTCAGCGAGGACACCAAGGATCAATAGTATCTTTTTCCCTGGGAATTGCTCTTTGAGGACTGCAGCAAGTGCTTCCGCCCCTCCCTCATTATGGGCTCCGTCAATGATCAAAAGCGGATCGCTTCGAAGAACTTCAAGCCGACCGTGATGATGGGCTTTTCTCATACCGCACGCTACAGCAGCTCTTTCTGTTTTAATTATATTCTCTTTTTCAAGGACTTCAATCACATAAAGTGCAAGAACTGCATTTTCAATTTGATGCCTTCCAAGCATCCCAAGTGTGATTTCGCGCTCTCCCTGTTCGGTGTGCATATGAAAGCTGTAACCGTCGATCCGCGGCGAACTATTTGTGATCCTGATCAATGTCGAATCATAAAAGGCACAATTTTTTTCAACCGCAGTACGCTTGATCACAGCCTTTGCTTCCTCTGCTCGTGCAGAAGAAAACACAGGACATTTTTCCTTGATGATCCCGGCTTTTTCCGCTGCAATTTCCTCAAGCGTTTCACCAAGTACATCGGTGTGGTCATAGGAAATCGAAGTAATAACAGAAGCAAGCGGTTTTCGTATCACATTTGTCGAATCACCACGGCCGCCAAGACCGACTTCAAGTACCAAAATATCGATTGGTTTTTTACTGAAAAAGACAAACGCGATCGCCGTGACAAGTTCAAACTCCGTCGGTGAGTCCATTCCCTGAGAAAGCATTTCTTCCACTTTCTCAAAAACGATTGCCGCAGACTCGATGAGCTCCTGTTCTGTTATTTCACGGCCGTCAAACTCTATCCGTTCGGTAAAGCGTTCAAGATAGGGCGAGGTATAAAGACCGATCTTGTATCCATTTTCAGAAAGCACCGAAGTCAGATAACGGCATACAGAACCTTTTCCATTCGTACCTGCAACATGTATGACCTTCATTTTCTCTTCCGGGTTTCCGAGAAGTTTGAGAAGAACATTCATGCGCTCAAGACCAAGCCTGCTCCCAAACGTCTGAAAGCTGTGGATCTTTTGCAGTGTCTCTTCGTAATCCATCGCGGTTCCCTAAAGCTTCCGCGCTACGATTTCAAGGCGTTCCGCAACCTTTTGCAGGGTATCCTTGTATTTTTCGACTTTTTCTCTTTCAACGGCGACTACCTGTTCGGGAGCCTTTGCGGTAAAGCCCGGATTATCCAATTTTGCACTGATTCTTGCAACTTCACCCTCAAGTCTTGTTTTTTCCTTTTCCAGGCGTTGGAATTCAGCCTTGTAATCCAAAAGGTCATCAAGTGGAATATAGATCTCGATTCCTTCGACCACCCCGCTCATAACCTCTTCAGGCACTTCGGATTTGTCTTTGATGAAATGGATCTCCGTGAGGCCTCCGAGATTGCGGATGTGGTTTTCACCGGCTTTTATTTTTTCTGCTCCTGTGCTGTCTGCAAGAATGACCGCGCGAAGCTTTTTGGTCGGAGCTGCTTCTGCTTCCGCTCTTATATTTCTGATGCAGCGGATCATCTCCATTGCAAGTTCCATGTCTGCTGTACTTTCGGCGTATTTGTGCTTTTCTTCATAAACAGGCCAGGCTGCTGAAATCAGCATCCCATCCGTCTCCGGAAGATGGCTGTAAATTTCCTCTGTGATAAAAGGCATAAAGGGATGCAGCAAAGCAAGCATATCTTTAAGGCACTTTACGAGGACGGTTCTGACTACGAGTTTGTCTTCTTCGTCATTGCCATAAAGCCTTTGCTTGACCAATTCGATATACCAGTCACAGTATTCATTCCATATCAATTCGTAGACCTTCTGCCCTGCAAGTGCAAGATCAAAGTTATCCATGTTTCCGGTCACTTCGGCGACGGCATCGTTTACCTTTGAGAGGATCCATTTGTCTTCATCCGCAAGCGCCAGCTCACTGATGCTTTTGCCCTTTTCTGCAAGCGGTTTGTTCTCGCCGTTTTCATCGAGAAGATTCATAATGACGAAGCGCGAAGCATTCCAAAGCTTGTTTGCAAAATTTCTGCAGGATTCGAGGCGATCCAGCTTGAAACGCAGGTCATTGCCGGGGCTGATGCCGGTCGTCAGCATAAAGCGAAGCGCATCCGCTCCGAATTGATCGATGACTTGAAGGGGATCGCTGCCGTTTCCGAGGGATTTGCTCATTTTCCGGCCCTCGCCGTCGCGGACAAGCCCATGCACATACACATATTTATAAGGAACTTCTCCCATGACCTCAAGCGCAGAAAAGACCATTCTGACTACCCAGAAGAAAATGATGTCATAGCCTGTTACAAGTACATCAGTCGGGTAGAAATGTTCAAGATCCGGCGTTTTTTCAGGCCATCCAAGTGTTGAGAACGGCCAGAGAGCCGAGCTGAACCAGGTATCCAGAACATCCTCGTCCTGACGTATCTTGCTTCCGCCGCATTTTGAGCATACTGTCGGAGCGACTGCCGAAACCATGATTTCTCCGCAGTCATCACAGTAATAAGCAGGGATGCGGTGTCCCCACCAAAGCTGTCTCGAAATGCACCAGTCTCTGATTTCTTCGAGCCAATGCAAATATATTTTTTCAAAGCGTTCCGGTACATGCACGAGGTCTCCCTTGACTGCCGCCTCGATCGCCGGTTTTGCGAGTTCTTCCATCTTTACGAACCACTGCTCGGAAAGCCTTGGTTCTACAACATCCTTGCAGCGATAGCATTCGCCTGTCGGAATGACTACATCCTCAAGTTTGACAAGATATCCGGCTTCTTTCAGATCCGCTACCCATGCTTTGCGGCAGTCATAGCGATCCATGCCCTGATACTTTCCTGCCTCTTCATTCATTGTTGCATCCGGATTGATGCAGCAAAGTTCTTCTAAATTGTGCCGTTTTCCGACTTCGAAGTCGTTCGGATCGTGTGCAGGAGTGATTTTTACTGCTCCGGTTCCCTTTTCCATGTCCGGATACGAGTCCGCGATGACCGGGATCACGCGGCCTACGATCGGTAATATCACATTTTTCCCGACCAGATCTTTATACCGATCGTCTTCGGGGCTGACTGCGATCGCTACATCCCCGAACATCGTCTCCGGCCTTGACGTCGCAACGACGATCCCTTCCCCGCCGTCTTCAGCGGGGTATCGGAAATAGTAATATTTTCCATTTTTGTCCTCGTGCTCTACCTCTGCATCGGAAAGCGAGGTTCCGCAGCTCGGGCACCAGTTGATGATGCGGTGTCCTTTATAAATCAATCCTTTTTCGTACAGACGCACGAAAAATTCCGTGACAGCTTTGTTGCAGCCTTCGTCCATCGTGAAGCGCTCGCGCTCCCAGTCACAGGAAACCCCGAATTTCCGACACTGTTCGGTTATCCTTCCCCCTTAAGTCTCTTTCCCCCCCCAAGCGCGTTTTAGGAAATCCACCCTCCCTTAGCTCTCCCTTGTCTTTCCTTCTTCTTCCCGAATCTTGTCTGCAACCTTTACCTCGGTTGCGATGCTCGCATGATCGCTTCCGGGAAGCCAGAGCGCGTCAAAGCCCTGCATACGCTTCCAGCGGATCAGAACGTCCTGCAGCGTATGATCGAGAGCATGCCCCATGTGGAGTTGCCCCGTAATATTCGGGGGCGGCATAACGATGGTAAACGGTGTCTTTTCAGGATCTCCCGGAGCATGAAAGGCTCCGCT
>CAZKCB010000021.1:0-14748 GCA_964550965.1 uncultured Oscillospiraceae bacterium | reverse complement strand
CTTTTATCACAAATCAAAACGGCTTCCGACGTCGCTTTTCTATATGCGATCGTACCTGTCCCTGAAGAAAGCACCGTATTATATATCGTCGAAGGACAGACACCTGATGATGATCCAGCCGACATTTATGCCTTTAAGGATCCGAAGGACTACGTCACCTTTTTTGAAGGAGATGACAAAAAAAGCGCAGCATTCCAAGATGCTTATGCAACAGGAAAAGCGTTTGATAACGGCATGTACACAGATCCGGACTACGGATATCTCATGACCGAATTTGCTCCCATTATCGATTCAAAGGGGGAAACAGTCGGAATGATCGGCTTCGATATGAACGCCGGCGATATTGTCGATCAGGCAAACCGCTTGATGTTCTTGCTCTTCGGGATCGGCATCGCAGGTATCATTGTAATGTTTCTGCTTTCCAATCTGCTGATTCGAAAAATTGTAATCAACCCTTTGAAGAAAATCGTTGCAGCTTCTGATTCTTTGGCAGAAGGCGACGTAACCGTCAATGTAGAAGTTTCCTCGCAGGACGAAGTCGGCCAGTTGTCAGTTTCTTTCCAGAAAATGATCGGAAACATCCGCGAACAGGCCACCGCCGCAGAAAAGATCGCGAACGGCGATTTGTCCGTTGAGATCGTTCCTAAATCAGACAAAGATATTTTATCTACAAGCTTGACTGCAGTGACGACAAACCTGCGTGCGCTTGTTTCAGAGAGTAAAGACCTCACAGCTTACGCCGTGAAAGGCGACCTTACAAAAAGAGGCAATGCCACAGCCTTCCAGGGCGGCTTCCGTGATATCATCGAAGGTTCCAATGCAACCATGGATGCGATCGTCGCTCCGCTCAACGATGCTTTCTTCTACATCGAAAAAATCAAATTTGGCGAAGCCTTCGAAATCAAAGAACACAATTATCAAGGGGAATACAAAGCCCTGATCGATAACGTTTCCGCAGTAAGAGAGACGACTTTTGCCATTTCGAATGCGATAGGCCTGATCACACAGCATGTCGGTCAAGGAGAATTTGCATACAGAGGAGATTCCAGCACTCTCCCCGGTGCCTATGCTTCTATGCTCGAAGGCATCAATGCAACGGTAGAAATTCTCGTCAATTTCATAGAAACCGCAGAGAACTATATCGCGCAGATAGGAAACGGAACGATTCCCGAAAAAATCACCGAAGAGTATCTGGGTGATTTCGACAAGGTCAAACATAGCATCAATGAATGCATCGATGGTCTCGGCGGCCTCGTTGAGGGACGCGATGTGCTCGCCCGCATGAGCCTGAACGACTACAGCGCGACCGTCCAAGGTACATACCAAGGCATATTCAATGAAATCGCAACCTCGATCAATCAAGTCGGCTGGCGTGTCGATCGTACCGTCGATGTCCTCATCCACATCGCGGACGGCAATCTCGAAGATCTCGAAGGTCTGAAGAATCTCGGAAAACGCTGCGAGCAAGACCGTCTCGTACCCACAATGGTTTTGACGATCGAAACGATCAAGGATCTTATCGAGGAAACCGGCGTTCTTGCAGACAATGCGGTGAACGGCAATCTGTCGGCCAGAGGCCATGTAGATAAGTTCAACGGCGAGTACTGTAAGGTCATCGAGGGAATCAACGAAACGCTTGATGCTGTCATCGCGCCGGTCCAGGAAGCTTCGGCGATATTGCAGGAGGTCGCAAGAGGAAATCTCCATACAAAGATGGAGGGCGACTACAAAGGCGATCACGCAGAAATCAAAAATGCTTTGAATGAAACGATCGACAATCTCCTCACTTACGTTGAAGAGATTTCAAGAGTTCTCTCAGATATGGGCTCCGGCAATCTCGATCAAAACATCACCTCAGAATACAAAGGTGACTTTATCGAAATCAAAAATTCGCTCAACGATATCAGCGATTCTCTCTCCGAGGCTCTTGGCGAAATCAATAAAGCGGCGGATCTCGTTGCTTCGGGATCAAAACAGGTTTCCGATGCAAGCCAGGCCTTATCCCAAGGTTCGACCGAGCAGGCAAGCACGCTCGAGGAACTCACCGCTTCGATCACCGAGATCGCAAATCAGACAAAGCAAAACGCAGTCAGTGCAAACCAGGCGAGTGAGCTTTCGAACACAGCAAAAGAAAACGGCATCAAAGGCAATGCGCAGATGAAGGGAATGCTCTCTTCCATGGTGGAGATCAACGATTCCTCCGCAAACATTTCAAAGATCATCAAAGTCATCGATGACATCGCCTTCCAGACAAATATCCTCGCTCTCAATGCGGCAGTCGAAGCGGCCAGAGCCGGACAACACGGAAAAGGCTTTGCTGTCGTAGCAGAAGAGGTCAGAAACCTCGCAGCACGAAGTGCCGAAGCCGCAAAAGAAACGACTTCCCTGATCGAAGGATCGATCAGCAAAGTAGAGACCGGAACGAAGCTCGCAAATGCAACGGCCGATGCCTTGAACGACATTGCAAACGGAATCGAAAAATCAGCAAACCTTGTTGGAAACATTGCCGACGCTTCGAATCAGCAGGCTTCCGGTATCACACAGATCAACATGGGGATCGAACAGGTTTCGCTGGTCGTTCAGAACAATTCAGCCACTGCAGAGGAAAGCGCCGCAACAAGCGAAGAACTTTCGGGTCAGGCAGAACTTCTGAAAGAAATGGTGGGAAGATTCCAGCTTAAGAAAAAAGGATCTTTCCTTGATAACAAATCTCCGAAGTTCCTCGATCACACAGAAAAACCGCATAAGAGCGCCCCGATGGCGGCTCCGCGGATCCTTCTTTCTGATTCGGAATTTGACAAGTATTAAAACCAGCTGCTACGGTTGGGAACAGCAAAAGGGGAAGGCCATGATGGTCTTCCCCTTTTTTATAGAAATTTCATCTTTTGTTTAGATCAATTGACGCAAACGTTTCTTATCCAGAACGGTGACGGTTCCCCTCGAAAGTTTAACGATCCCATCGTGTTCAAAATATTTGAGCATACGCGAAACGACTTCGCGCGCAGATCCGACATAGCTTGCGATCTGCTCATGCGTCAGCTTTATCGTGTCGCTGCCGCTCTTTGAGATCTCATCCGACAGGAAGATGGCAAGCCGCTTGTCAAAGCTCATAAAAAGGATCTGCTGCATCGCCCACATGACATCGGAAAAGCGATCCGCCGCAATTTTATACGAAAAATTTTCGGCATAAATGTTTTGGCTGCAGATCTTCTCAAAAACCGCCGGATTGATCAGGAGAACTTCCGTATCCTGCTCGGCATCGATCATCACATCAAAGGTAATGTTTTTGAGCATGCAGGAAGCGGAAAGGATGCACACATTTCCCTTTTCCTGTCGGTAAAGTGTGATTTCCCTTCCGTCCTCCGAAAGAATATAGGTCCTCAATTCTCCGCTTTTCTTGATCAATACACCGATGCAGTCCGTTCCTGCCCCGTGTATGTTCTGCCCCTGCTTGTATTTGACGACATGCGCACTGCTTAAAAGAAGTTCCTGCTCTTCAGGCTTAAGCTTATCCCAAAAATGCAGGCTCTCCTGCAGAAATGCTTTATTTTCATTTTCCAACATACGCCCTCCACAGTTTTTGTCATATATTTTTAGTATATCACAATCTCCTGCAAGGCAACAGCCGCTTACACCGCACTGCCGATCATTGCCCCTAAAACGGCCCCGTAAATCGTAGAGCTGTAAGGGTTAGAGGTGATCGGGCAGCTTCCCGAAGGACAGCCGACCTTTTTATAATAGAGGAACCCGAGTCCTCCGCCGATCACGAGTCCAATGATTGTAGCGATTCCCATTCTATTACCTCCGCATTTATGGTTTTATCAACCCAGTGAGATCGCACGCATCGGGCAGAACTTTACGCACTTGCCGCATTTTGTACATTTATCATAATCTACCAAAGGGGCTTTATTCCCCTTTTGAGAGAGCGCTCCTACCGGACAAACACGGACCGATGGACAGGCATGATTTTCCGGGCAGCGCGATGCACTTACCTTGATGATCTTGTTGCTCATTTCCTTTTCCTCCATTTATATTTCCCATTTCTGTGCTTTTCTTTTATTTTGTTTATCATATCAATTCAAGTAAGGTCTTTCTGTGATCAAATCACACTGTTTTCACTTTGAGGCAGACGGGCAAAGCAATTCGGGTTATAATTGAGATACTGGACGAGAAGAAAGGATGTGTATCATGACAAAAGTAAAAATCAGATCGGGAGAGTTTACGTTCATCGGGCAGTTGCTGGAAGAAGCGGCACCTAAGACCTGCGCGGCATTCAAGAAACTGCTTCCGCTAAACAATCGATTCATCCATGTACGCTGGAGCGGAGAAGGTCTGTGGATCCCTTATGGGGACGTTCGTCTGGGCCTTGATTATGAAAACCACACTTCACATCCGGCAAAAGGAGAATTCCTGCTTTACCCCGGCGGCATCAGTGAAATGGAAATGATCCTTTCCTACGGTCGCTGCTGCTTCGCCAGCCAATATGGAATGCTTGCCGGAAATCACTTTTTGACGATAATCGAAGGTCTTGAAAATCTTCCTGCATTTGGGAAAAAAGTTCTCTGGGAAGGCGCTCAGGAAATCGAAATCACCCTGCTTGACTAACTGGCTTTTTTTATTACCGGGAGAAATTATATTTGCGCAAGAAAATATTAAAAAAACGCAAAATAATTTCTCTTTTTTTTAAAAAAATTTTTTGTTGTTTGTTTTTGTTTGTTTTCATTTGTTTTTGTTAGTCTTTCATCGTTGTTGTCAAAGCTTAATATTCAGTAAATCTATCCTCTTTTTCTTTATCCATCGAAGCCGTGAATACTCTATGGAATAATATGTCAAAAAGCTCTAACGCGTTCCAATGACTTGACTTTTGGTTCCCGAAAAGCCTTGCGGACTCCCCCGAATCTATGATATAAAGCTAGTGATAGGTATAGTTAATGGCGAACAGTTGGGCAAGTCGGTTATACTTAGCAAAAGTTATGCCATTGATTATAATTCATAGCTTCTAACATACGGTAAATTACAGGAGGATAGTATGAAATTCAAAAAAATGACCCTCAATATCAACGGTGCCGACCGCACGTTCATCTGCGATCCGGAAACAGACACTCTCGCAGGAGTGCTTCGCCGTTTAGGCCTGACCGGCACAAAAATCGGCTGCGGAACAGGCGTCTGCGGCGCTTGCTCTGTCATTCTCGACGGAAAAGTGATCCGTTCCTGCACCAAGAAAATCAAAACCGTAGCGGAATACAGCTCGGTTATTACAGTAGAAGGAATCGGAACCGCGATGAATCCGCATCCTCTTCAGTATGCATGGGTGCATCTTGGGGCTGTACAGTGCGGTTTCTGTGTTCCCGGCTTCGTCGTATCTGCATACGGCTTGCTGCAGGCTAACCCAAATCCGAGCAGAGAAGATGTTCGCGACTGGTTCCAGAAGCATCGTAACGTCTGCCGCTGCACCGGATACAAGCAGATCGTAGACGCTGTTATGGAAGCTGCTGCTATCCTGCGCGGCGAAAAGACACTTGCAGATATCACCTATGATTATAAAAAAGACGTTGGCAACTACTACGGCAAACCTCTCGTCCGTCCGAACGCTATGGCAAAGGCCTGCGGCGTGTGCGACTACGGCGATGATGTCGAGCTGAAAATGCCTGCTGAAACCTTGAAGGTCGTTATGGTAATGCCTCGCCTGGCAAACCATGCGAAGATCGTAAGCATTGACTACAGTGAAGCTGAAAAGATGCCCGGTGTTGTAAAAGTCATCACCGCAAAAGACATCGAAGGTGCAAACAGCCTGATGATGTTCCAATTCACACCGAGAACAACGGCTTTCGACCAGGTCCACAAGCTCCTCTTTGATGACGAGATCGTAAACTACGGCAACGTCGTTGCTTTGGTCGCAGCTGACACCAAAGCGCACGCACAGGCTGCTGCTGCAAAGGTCAAGGTCGAAATCGAACAGCTTCCCGAATACATGAATTACCTTGACGCCGTTATGCCGGATGCCAAGAGGATTTATCCGAATATGGACAACATCTACAGCTGCCAGCCGCTCCTCAAGGGCGACGCAGAAAACGTTCCCGACCTCATCGACAATGCACCCTACACAGTAGAAGGCAGCTTCTATTCGACAAGAGAGCCGCACATGTCGATCGAAGGAGATACCGTTCAGGCTTACTATGATGAAGACGACAAGCTCTGCATCCACTGCAAGACGATGACCCTTTACTTTGACCGTGACGATATCGCGACCGCAACCGGACTTCCTGTGGAAGATATCCGCGTGATCGAAAACCCGACCGGCGGTTCCTTCGGATGGGCAATGAGTGCTGCATCCTATTCGCTCGCAGCTATCGCCTGCATGGTTCTCAAGCAGCCTGTCGCGTTGTCGATGGATTATGCCCAGTTCATGGCATACAGCGGTAAGCGTTCGCCGGCCTATATGAATGGACGTCTCGCCTGCGACAAAGACGGCAAGATCCTTGCCGGTGAATTTGACGCCGGACTTGACAACGGTTTTGACCCGGCTTTAGGTGACGACAAGCTCAGCAAGATCGTTCGTTTCATGTTCTTCCCGTACAATGTACCGAACGCAGCCGGTTTATGCAGAGTAGCTATGACCAACCATGCCTTCGGAACCGCATACAGAGGCTACGGCGCACCCCAGGCCTATACCTGCGGCGAAGCGCTGGTCGATATGATGGCAGAAAAGATCGGAATGGATCCGTTCGACTTCAGATATAAGAACATCGCAAGAAAAGGCGAGACCAATCTGAACAGCGTCGAATTCCTCCAGTACCCGATGGAAGAAATGATGGATACCTTGAAGCCGCTTTATGAGAAGGCCGTCAAGGAAGCGAAAGCAGCGGATACAAAAGAAGTTCGCCGCGGTGTAGGACTTGCCTGGGGCGGATATAACGTCGGACTTGGTTCGCCTGATATCGCAAGTGTAGCGATCGAACTCGCAGGCAACGGCAAATTTATCAAATATGACACCTGGCAGGATCAGGGTCAGGGCGGCGACGCAGGATCCCTTATCTGTACCTTGGAAGCCCTGAAGCCTTATTTCCCGAATGTGACTCCGGACGATGTCAGACTCATCCAGGATGACAGTAAATACTGCCCGAACACCGGTGAATCCGCAGGTTCCAGATCCCACTTTGCAAACGGCAAAGCCAGCATTCTCGCAGCTAAGAATCTTGCGAACGCAATGCGCAAGCCGGACGGCACATATCGCACCTATGACGAAATGATCGCTGAAGGCATTCCCACAAGATACGAAGGCGACTGGGAAGCAAATTCCGAATGGGAAGAATTCCAGATGCTGGATCCGAATACCGGCGTCGGAAGCCCGACTTACGCTTACACCTATGCCCTCTTCATGGCAGAAGTTGAAGTCGAGGTCGCTACCGGTAAAACGACCGTCATCGGAATGACTTGCGTAGACTGGGTCGGCAGGATCGGAAACATCCAATCCGTAAACGGCCAGGCTTACGGCGGTATCTCCCATGCGATCGGCTTTGCTTACAGTGAAAATTATGATGATGTCAAAAAACACAGCAACATGTATGGTGCCGGTATCCCCTACATCAAGGATATCCCTGACAAGCTCGACGTCATCCACCTTGACGGATATGACGAACGCGGACCCTTTGGTTCCTCCGGTGCTTCCGAAGCGTTCCAGTCGTCTGACCACGTTGCGGTCATCAACGCCATCAGAAACGCCTGCGGCGTAAGAATTTACGAGCTTCCTGCTTCTCCTGCAAAGGTCAAGGCAGGCATCGATCTTATTGCTTCCGGCGGCAAGGTCGAATCTCCGAAGAAGTACTTCCTCGGCTCCGATCTCTATGAGGAGCTCGAAAAAATCAAAGCAAACCCTGTCGAATAACCTATAAAGCTTATCAACTCCTTAGCCTCAAGGGACACCCCTTGCGGCTAAGGAGTTTGCTTTTTATAATAAAGAGATTATAATTATTAAACAAGAACAGAAACCCGTAGAGGAGCTATTTCATGGAAAAATACTGGAAACAATTTCAAAACTGCCTTCAAAAAGAAGCGCCGTTCTGTACCAATACCTGCCCCTTTCATATGGATGTATTGGATTTTCAGGCGAAGATGGCCAGAAACAGCTATAACGCAGCTTATAAAACCTTTCGGAATACCGTCGCCTTTCCCGATATCGTTGCGGCGCTCTGCCCGGAATATTGCGCTGCGGATTGTCCGCGAAAAGATCTCGATCAAGCGGTGCAGATCAATCTTCTCGAAAAGACCTGCGTCGCCCGGGCTACGAAAAAAGATCCTACAGACTATAACGTCCCGGCCAAAAATAGAAAAATCGCTATCATCGGTGCCGGACTCAGCGGTTTGGCCTGTGCCGTGCGCCTTGCCCAAAAGAAATATGATGTGACGATCTACGAGAAAACAGATCGCTTAGGCGGTGAACTCTGGGAGCTTTTGCCCTCGGAGGTCTTCCTTTCGGACATCAAACGACAATTTCAATACGAAACCTACGCTCTGCATTTCAATACAGAGATAAAAAATATAGAAGAGCTGCGCAGCGAAACGTTTGACGCGATCTACGTCGCCACCGGCCGGGAAGGCCGTGATTTCGGCATTACCGATCAGGAAAGCGGGCATTGTGTGATCGATGGAGCGACCGCTGTTTTTGCCGGAGGAAGCCTGACGGGAAAAGATCCGATGCACGCTTTGGCAGACGGCCTGAACATGGCCTGGTCTATTGAAGTTTACCTGCAAACCGGAAAGCTCGAATATCCCGAACGTATTGGCCCCTGCCGAATAGAAAAAGATCCCGACAAGCTTCAAAAGGCAGAAGCCATAGTACCCAGCGATCATGGTCTTTTGACTGACGAAGAAGTTACCGCAGAAGCCGAGCGCTGCATTCGCTGCCAGTGTGACGGCTGCATGACATATTGCGACCTCTTCGCCTATCACAAGAAATGGCCGCTGAAGGTTCGCGATGACATCATGTCCACGATCGCCGCCTCCGAGTCCATGCTTCACAAAACACCGGCCACACGGCTTCTCAACACCTGCACACAATGCGGCCTTTGCGATGAAGTCTGTACGGGAGGGATCGAGATCACAAAAATGATGCTCGAAGCCCGCCGAAGACTGCACAAGCTTGATAAAATGCCCGGCGGCTACCACCAGTTCTGGGTCAGGGATATGGAATTCACAAACAGCGAATTTGCGGCTATCGCAAAAAAAGCACCATCGCCCGGCGAATGCACATATGCCTTTTTTCCCGGCTGCCAGCTCGGAGCCGCAGACCCTCGGTATGTGACTGAACCCTATAAATGGCTTTTGTCAAAGAAACCCGAAACTGGTCTTTTGCTTCGCTGCTGCGGCGTTCCTGCTGAATGGGCCGGGAACGAAGAAATGCACGACGAAGAGATCGCGAGCCTTAGGAACGACTGGGAGACGCTCGGTAAACCGACTTTGATTTTTGCCTGTCCGGCCTGTGGTAAGCACATCGCAGAATACCTGCCTGAAATCAAAACCATTTCCCTATATGAGATCCTCGATCAATGGGGGTCGGGATTTGCCTCGGCGAAGGACGAAGAAGTCTACTCTGTCTTCGATCCTTGTACCGCAAGGAACAACAAGCCGCTTGAGCAGGCTGTCAGAAAGCTCGCCGAAAACGCGGGGCTTTCGCTTGAGGAACTGCCCAAAGGAGACAAGCACGGCTGCTGCGGCTACGGCGGTCATGTTTCTGTGGCGAACTCGGATTATGCATCCTATGTTGCAAAAAAGCGCAGTGAACTCAGTCCTAATCCTTATATCGCCTACTGCATCAACTGCCGCGACGTTTTCGAGGGCGAAGGAAAGCCGGTCTCGCATATTCTTGATCTGCTTTTTGATATCGATACAAAGGATGGTGCAAGACCGAATTTAACAGAACGCAGGCACAACCGAGTCTTTCTCAAAGAAACACTTCTGAAAGAAATTTGGGGTGAAAAAATGGAAACAAAACCGGAAACCTTAAAACGAAGGCTGATCATAAGCCAGGAAATACAAGACAAGATGGATCGGCTCAAGCTGATCGAGGAAGATATCGTCAAGGTCATTGAGCTTTCGGAAGCCTCCGGACGTCAGACCTTCGATCCGCAAAAGAAAAGCTATACCTGCTATCAGGAACTCGGAAATATTACCTGTTGGGTAGAATACCGCTTAAAGGAACAGCAATATGAATTGCTCAACGTGTATACTCACCGTATGAAAATCAAATTGGAGGGAGTTTGGAATGGACGAAAAACAGACGTTGATCTGCAATAAATGCAAGGTCGAAATGGAAGACAGCGAAGTTCAGTTCGGCTATCTCAATCACTTTTTTCGCCACAAAGTCCAGCGCTGCCCTGAGTGCGGACAGGTCTATCTTCCGGAGGAGCTTGTCAATGGCAGGATGAGCGAAGTCGAGATCGTGTTGGAAGAAAAATAGGTCTTGATTTTTGAGCCTTCTGGTGTTAAACTAATTTGTCGTATCGCCATGTAAGATACGAGCAGAAGGGACGTGGGAAATAAAAAGTGAGAAACGAAAAATTAGAACTGCACGGCTTTAACAATTTGACGAAAACATTGAGTTTTAACATGTATGATATCTGCTACACAAAGACCGTTGCAGATCGAAAAGCATATATTGAATATATAGACGAGCAGTACAATGCGACCAAGCTGACCAAGATTTTAAGGGATGTCACCGAGATGATCGGCGCAAAGATACTGAATATCGCAGTGCAGGACTACGACCCGCAAGGGGCCAGCGTAACGATATTGATTTGCGAAGAAAGCGCTCCGCCTGAAACAGAGGTGCGCCAGTATCCTCTTTCATCAATTCCGACGGTCGTTGGCCATTTAGATAAAAGTCACATCACGGTGCATACCTATCCTGAATACCATCCGGACGGCGGGGTCTGTACGTTCCGTGCTGATATCGATGTTTCGACCTGCGGAGAAATCTCTCCGCTGACCGCTCTTAATTATCTGATCGAAAGCTTCGAAGCCGACATTATGACGCTGGATTATCGCGTCAGAGGTTTCACCCGTGTTTTATCGGGTAAAAAGATCTTTATCGACCACAATCTTTCTTCTATCCAGGATTATATCAGTCAGGAGCTTATCGATCGTTATTTTATGATCGATGTGAATGTATTTCAGGAAAACATTTTCCATACGAAATGCAAGCTGAAGAGTTTTGATCTTGACAATTACTTCTTTAATTTCTCTGTCGATGATATTTCGACGGATGAAATCAATTTCATCACAACGAAGGTCCGCAAGGAAATGGATGAAATTTTTTACGGCAAGATCTTGCCGGACAAGGTGTAACCCGCCTAATGTTTAGGCACGGTCAGGCGTAGCTGCCTGAAGGAGGTAAAAAGATGGCATTATCAAAAAATCACGACATCTGGTATTCAGAGTACTATATGGACGACGATGTGAAGCTTTCTCTGAACGTGGATGAAATCCTGCATGTTGAGCAGTCTCCTTTTCAAAAGATCCAGCTTTTCAGGAACAAGACATTCGGGGTGTTCATGGTCCTCGATGGCTACACACAGGTAACAGAAAAAGACGAATTCGTTTACCACGATATGATCACGCATCCGGCGATGGCAGTCAATCCCGACATCAAAAATGTCCTGATCATCGGCGCTGGTGACGGTGGAACAGCCAGAGAAATTTCCCGCTACAAGACGATCGAAAAGATCGATATGGTAGAAATCGACGAAGCTGTCGTCAAAGCCTGCCAAAAGTATATGCCGACGACTTCCGCGATCCTCGACAAAGAGCCCAGACTCAATCTGATGTTCCGTGACGGTCTCCAGTTTGTGAAGGATGCACCGGATGGAGCTTACGATCTGATCCTTGTCGATTCGAGGGATCCGGAAGGTCCGGGAGAGGGTCTGTTCACTCTCAAGTTCTACAACGATTGCTATCGTATCCTTTCCGAGAAGGGAATTTTGATCAATCAGCATGAGGGCGCATTCTTTGATGGAGATATCATCGAAATGAAGAAGGCCCACTCAAAGATCAAGCAGACCTTCCCGATCGCAAAGGTCTTTGGATTCAATACGCCGACCTATGCCTCGGGCTACTGGTATTTCGGCTTTGCTTCAAAGGTCCTCGATCCCATTGCGGATCTCAGCGCCGCAAAGTGGAACGAACTCGGATTAAAGACCAGATACTATAATACGGACCTGCATAAGGGTGCCTTTGCCCTTCCGAATTATGTGAAGGAGATCCTGGCTTCGGTAGAAGATCAGCCTTTATAGCGCCAGCAAAAACAGTTTGAACACAAAAGCCCTTCGTTTTGAGTGAAGGGCTTTTTATTGCTATTTTTGGTTCTATTTTAAATTCTGTGATTGTTTCTCCTCAAAATTCCAGGCATCCCTGCACATTTTTATGACGTCACGTTTAGCCGAAAATCCAAGCTCTGCTTTCGCCTTCTCGGTATTTGCATAACATTCCCCAAGATCCCCCGCCCGGCGGTCTGTGAGCTCAAAAGGGACCTTTACAGCGTTCGTTTCAGAGAAAGTGTTGATCAGTTCGAGAACGCTTGTCCCTTTGCCTGTTCCGAGGTTGTAAACCGCGACCCCTGCTTTCAGGTGAGCCACCGCTGCCACATGCCCTTCTGCAAGATCCATCACATGGATGTAGTCACGTACCGCAGTCCCGTCCGGAGTCGGGTAATCTTCTCCGAAGACCATGATCTTTTCTATTTTTCCTTTTGCTGCAAGGATCACTCGCGGCATCAGATTCGTCGGAATGATCCGGGACGATTCTCCGATCAGACCGCTTTCGTGGGCTCCGACCGGGTTGAAATAGCGAAGCAGCGAAACAGAAAATTCCGGGTTCGCCTTTGCGGTATCGGTCAATATCTTTTCGCTCATCACTTTTGTTTCCCCGTAAGGATTTTCGGTCGGCATAAGAGCCATTGTCTCCTTAAGCGGTGAAGTATTTGCTCCGTAAACGGTGGCCGATGAGCTGAATACGAAACGATGGACGCCGTGCGCAAGGCAGGCTTTCGCAAGAACGATCGTACTCAAGACATTGTTTTGATAATATTTAAGCGGCAGATCGACAGATTCCGCGACCGCCTTATGTCCGGCAAAATGGATCACTCCGTCAAGCTGTTCCTTTGAAAAAACGTGTTCTACCGCTGCCTCATCGGTCACATCGATCTCGTAGAGTTTAGGTCTTGTTCCTGTGATTTCTGCCACCCCATCAAGCGCGGCAGCACTGCTGTTGCAGAAATTATCCGCCACGACGACAGAATGCCCCGCCAAAATCAACGCAACGCAGGTATGTGATCCGATAAAACCGGCTCCTCCGGCTACTAGTATATTCATTACTTACTCCTTTTTAATTCGCGACACAAGAAAAATATTTATTCTATGTTTTTTTTATCTTGCAACCGGAGCGCAAGCTCCGTCGTCAAAACGCTCACTTTATTTTCCAGTACAGAAAGTCTAACAGAAAGAAGAAAAACTTTCAGCAAAAGCAGGCCTATTACAAACAGAAAAACCAGATTTTCTGCAGATTCAATCCCTATTTTTCCTGCAAGCCATTCCGAAACACCTTGGAAAAGTGCAAGAAAAATCAAAACTCCTGCAAAGAGAACCCAAAAAATTCCATCTTCTGTTTTGACCTGCGCTCTCCTGATTTTTGAAAGGATCCATGCAGTCGTCACTATAGCTGCTGCGAGCAATATGATTCTAAGTACGATAGGCATTTTTTATTACTCCTTAATCGATCTGCGAAACTTCTGAAAAATAACGATAGAAAAAAGCATGTGCGTCATGTATTTAATAGCCTGCGTGGTGTTGAGATAACTTTCTCCAACAGCCCGCTCCGACATTTCTACTGGCACCTCTTCTATCACAGCGCCGCTCCTCATCAAATACGCAAGGGTATCGGGCTCCGGAATATAGTTTAGTTCGTTCGCAAACAGTTTGATCATACGTTGATTGAAAAGACGCATTCCCGAAGTAACATCACTCAGCTTTTTTTTCGATCCCAGATTGATGCAAAATTCGAGCAATCGGCTTCCGAACATACGGCAGCTAAGCGGTTTTGTACTGTTTTTAAAACGGGATCCAATCACGATATCCGCAGAAAGCCGCTCCATCGTATCCATCATTTCCCCGATGTATTTTGCATCATGTTGTCCATCCCCGTCAAATTGCATGGCAAAGGCATATTCTTTTTTGTAGGCATACCGCATTCCGCTTCGCATTGCTCCAGACAATCCGAGATTGATCGGAAGATCCAAAAGGCTATATTGGTTTTGCTTGCATATTGCTGCCGTATCATCAGTCGATCCATCATTTACAATAATATAATCGTAATCCGGATAATTCCGTATCAAATCATTTACGACCGCCTCAATGTTTTTCGCTTCATTATAGGCTGGAATAATAATCAGCAGTTTATTCATTCCCTCTCACCTTCCTCTTGTGGGCCTCAATTTAGAGACTCCTTTGTTGCTCATTCATCTATCTCGGTAAAACCTTTTTCGGCATGATAATACATAAAGCGGTAGGCTTCAGCACTCTTCTTTGTAAGCTCGATCCGCTTCGGACTGGCACTCCCATCTGTCAGAAAAAGAATTTTTTTGCCCTCATCATATTGCTCCAGCATAAAGTCTCTTCTGATCACAACCCACGTATTAGAATGTGACACATCAAAGGGTGGATTTTCCCAACAAACCCCATCAAGATAGGGCATGGTTTC
>CAZKCB010000020.1:551-15710 GCA_964550965.1 uncultured Oscillospiraceae bacterium | reverse complement strand
CTTTTGCAAAAGCTTCAGAAGAAGCGATTCCGGAGAAACTGGATGTGCTCTATAATCATATTTCGGAGCATTTCAAATACGAAGAAGAAGTTCAGATCAAGGCGGGCTACCCGAATTATCTTGAACATGCTGCACTTCACAAGGAATTAGCAGAAAAAATATTAACCCTTAAGAAATCGAATGAAACAGGAAGCATTAAGGCATCTGAGGTATTCTCATTTATGGTGGACGATATCGTTTATGGACATATGCTCAAAGAAGATGTGAAGTTTTTCCCTTATACTAAGGCGAGTTAAATGAATCACGTTTATATACTGGAGTGCGCGGACGGCACATTATATACCGGTTGGACAACAGATGTGGAACGAAGGATCGTCACTCATAATTCGGCGAAAGGTGCAAAATATACACGCAGCAAGCTGCCGGTAAAGTTGGTTCATTGTGAAACTTATGATTCCAAAACAGAGGCGTTGAAAAGAGAGTATGCAATAAAGCGCTTGTCACATAATAAAAAATGGGAGCTCATTAAAAGCTCCCACGTTTAGCCGATCTATCTCAAAATTTGAGAGTATAAGTCTTTTTCCCTGGTTCCGTGGTTTCATCTATATCAAGAACGGCTGAATACTCAGAGGCATTGACCATAACATGACAGGTGAAAGCAAACTGGATCGAAAGCGCAATCGCTTCGATCAGGAAAGAGTCGGTAGCTAATTTCAGAGCCGTGTCGTGATCTTCCTCTTCAAATACGGCAGCGACGGGCTGAAATGCTTGTGAAGCAGACATAATAGAAGCCAGCTTTTCCTCATAGGCCTTTATTTTTCCGTCGTGCTTGTCCTGCAATGCACCGAGAATAAAGGTGTAGGAAGGATGATAAGGATTGCAGTAGCCTGCGGCATTTGTAAATGAAGGCATGAGATAAGAACCATCCTTATTGTAAACACCCTGGATCTCGATTTCTCTGCTGGGCATTTCACAGACCCATACCCAGTCATAATTGATGAAATCGCCGATTTCTTCTTCCATCATTTTCTGCTGTGCCTCTGTAGGATAGTCGTAGCAGGTAAAACGGAGCTTGTCATCTTTGTCTTCTACAACGACACGTGTTTTCAACCCCGGGCCAAGATTCATTTTGACACAAACTTTATCAAACATCTTCGGCACGGGCATCGTAAATTCATCGATTTGGCCGCGTTCGACCGGATCGTCAGAATCCAGCTTTTTTCGCCATGTCGGCCCTGCGGAGAAACGGCTGTTTTCATCGCCTACACTAAGCGGGCGTTCTATATTGCCCATTACGACATTCAGATCCAGCAGGATGATCTCATCCATGGCATCACATTGTGCCAAAGTCGGCTTCTCAAATGCAGATTCGTTTTGTTTCTTTGTCATTTTTCTAACTCCTTGGTCATAGCTGTTCTTAAAAATCAATAGTGGTTTTTTATGTTGTCGACCAATGCGGCCTGAGATCTTAAACCGGGGTTGATGATGGACAACACAGGTCTCCAGCCGTCCTCATAGTTTATCATTACTTTAAAACATTTTCCCTGCCGGCATCGGGCGGGCATTATTTTTGCTTCGTAGCCTTTGTTTGTAGTGAATTCACTAATTGGAATCGTATTTGTCATATCAGTCATAATAATCAGCACTCCTTATTTTTCTCTTAGAAAGTATATCATAAGAAGAAAAATACGGCAAACTTGAAAGTTCAAACGTTCTGGATTATACTCTAAAAGTAAGTCTGGAGGAAGAACCATTGCTTGAAATCGTCGTTTGCGAAGACAATGATAAATATCGGGAGCTGATAGCTGAAACGATCGGTACGCTGATGAGCGAACATAAGATCAACGGGTCGGTCGTTTTGCAGTGCGCTTCTCCCGAAGCAGTCGAAGCATTTCTTCTCGAACGTGCTCCAAATGTTTATTTCCTTGACATCGATCTCAACTCGAAGCTTAATGGTATCGATCTCGCGGCTTTGATCCATGAAAAGCTGCCTGATTCCTATATCGTTTTTATTTCTCAGTATGCGAACCTGGTCTTTAAATCATTTAAAGTAAGGCCCTTTGATTTTTTGCCAAAGCCGATGACAAAAGCAGATCTTGAAAATGTGCTGCTTGAAATCGATCAGGATCATCTGAAAAAAAACGACCATGAACGGCCTGATTTTCTGCAGATCAAGATTGGTACACAGCTTTATCAGATACCCAAAAGCGAGATCATTTTCCTTGAGAAATATGGAAATAAATGTATCGTTCATTCGACGAGAAAAACCGTGCACTGTTATCAGTCGCTTGAGAGCATTTCCGAAAAACTGGAGGATCTCAATTTTATCCGATGTCATAAAAGCTATATCGTGAACCGGACATTTATCTCACAGCTGAATCTGTCGGAAATGGAAATTCTTCTTGCCAACGGACAGAAATGTTTTATCGGAGGCAAATACAAAAAGAATCTGCTTCTCGAATTGGAAAAGGCAACAGAGAGGTAAGGGGTGGATCATGTTAAAAGAAAAATTTCGCTCGGAAAGCATAAAAAAATATATGGTCGTTCTGATCGCTGTTTTTATTGCCTGCTCTGTTCTCACAGAGCTCTTCTTTTTCGCGGCCATTAACAGTATCAGCATAGAAAGCGATCTTTACCAGAAAATCAAAAGCAGCAGTACCTTGAAAGCTGACATTTTTCCGCCGACTCTTTATATTGTCGAGGCGGATCTCTTCGTACAGCAGAGCATGAGTGAAGAAGACGCGCAAAAAAGAGAGGCTTTGCTTGAAAAAATGTCGCAGACGCGTTTGCAGTACCTTACATACTATGATTACTGGAAAAAGAACATCCATGATCAGACCTTGATAAAGCTACTTGATGATTCAAATGTATATGTCACCGAATTTTACAAAATTTATGATGAGGAATTCCTTCCGGCCTTTGCACGTGGAGACAGCCAGACAATGAGAGAGATTTCCGATACAAAGATGGCTCCCGTTTTTGAAGAACACAGGGAGCTCATCGACCAAATGGCTGTCATTATCGAAGACTCCAAAGCTTCGACGGAAAAGGATGCCAAAGCCTTTGCAGACAGCGCCACGATCCTCCTCCTCGTTGTGTATATCCTTTCAGTTCTTATAATCATAGCCATTTCTATGATTATATTAAGAAAAGTTACCGCGATCGAAAGAGATATCGTGTCTTCGCAGCATGAAACAGAAATGGCAAATGAAAGACTGGAATCGATCGTAGAGGGGCTGAAAAAGTTCAAGCACAGCTATGACAATACCTTGGCCTCCATCGAAGGTTTTACAATTCGTGAGGACATGCAAGGTCTTAAACTGTACTTGGAAGAGATCATAGCAGAAAAAAGTAAAAATGAAGCGGTCAATTATTTTAAACTCAACTTCATAGATAATCCGGCGATCACAGGTCTGATCATTTCCAAAATGATCTATGCAGAAAAGCTTGACGTGCAATTTGTCCTCAAGGTAAGAACAAACGCTGCCGGCATTGCCATCAAATTAAGCCATCTGTGTGAGATATTAGGTATCCTTCTTGATAACGCCATTGAAGCTGCGGCAGAAAGCGAAGCGAAAAAAGTAGCGCTCAAAATGGAGGAATCCGAAGAAGCTTTTGCTTTTGAAATCAGCAATTCCACCGATGATCCTCCCGATCAGTCAAAGATATGGGAGAAGGGCTGGACGACAAAAAGTGAAAGTCACGGTTATGGTTTATGGATGGCCAAGGATATCCTTTCAAAGTATGATAATGTTCTCCTCAATACGGACGTTGAGGAGCATTCCTTTTCACAGGAATTGATTGTCTTGAAAAATACGGCTTCGGTTCGAGAAACACTTTTTACTGATATTTTATAACGGCAAAACGCTGTTTTGTCACATTGCTATGGTTACAGACTCATCTCTTTGCTATTCTGTGTTTGAAACGTGCGAACGAATGCACAATCGTAGAACACAGCAAGTATTAAGGAGATGATTTTTTTATGATCAATCAGGCAAACACCGGCTTTATGCTGATTGCCACAAGCCTTGTCATGCTTATGACACCAGGTCTGGCCTTCTTTTACGGAGGACTTGTCGGAAGAAAAAACGTACTGACGATCATGGCGCAAAGCTTTATTTCAATGTCGGTCACTACGGTAATATGGTATCTTGTCGGGTATTCTCTGTGCTTCAGCGGAGGAGAGGGTAAAATCATTGGCAATCTCGATATGGCCTTCCTTTCTGGAGTTACGCCGGATCTGCTCATGAGTGGCACTAACATTCCCTTGCTTGTTTTTGTGGCTTATCAGATGATGTTTGCAATCATTACACCTGCACTGATCACGGGTGCCTTTGCAAACCGTGTCCATTTTGGACCCTATCTTGCGTTTCTGGTCGCCTGGCTTCTGTTTGTTTATTTTCCTCTTGTCCATATGGTCTGGGGCGGCGGTTTATTGGCGAAACTCGGCATCCTTGATTTCGCCGGAGGCATTGTTGTTCACACCACAGCGGGCATGGCGGCCTTGGCTTCGGTAGTCTTTGTTGGAAAACGAAAGGTCATAAACGAGCCGCATAATCTTCCCTTGGTGGCTATTGGGGCAGGCCTCTTATGGTTTGGCTGGTACGGTTTTAATGCAGGAAGTGAACTGCAGGTGAATTCTGTGACTGCCCTTGCTTTTCTGAATACCGATATAGGAGCTTCTTTTGCAGCCTTTGTTTGGGTCATCATTGACTGGGTACGTTATAAGAAACCAAAACTACTTGGACTGCTTACGGGTGCTGTAGCAGGCTTGGCTACGATCACTCCCGCTGCGGGCTATATCACGACCAATTCGGCTGTGATCATAGGCTGCCTGGCCGGAGGTATTTGTTACCTCGCAGTTGAAATGAAAAATCGCCTGCATTGGGACGACGCTCTTGATGTATGGGGAGTACATGGGGTCGGCGGTATGCTGGGTACGGTCCTGCTTGGTGTTTTCGCCACAAAGGCTGTCAATGGTGCCGGTACGGATGGCCTTTTGTTAGGGAATGGCGCCTTTTTCGTAAAGCAAACCTTGGTAATGATCGCTGTGGGTGCATATGCTTTCATTTTCAGCCTTTTTGCCCTAAAGGTCATAAACCTTTTTTCAAAAGTCAAAACCACTGAGCAGGAAGAACGCGATGGACTCGATATTTCGCTGCATGGCGAAATCGCTTATGAAGAGGGAACTCTTTAAAGCAAAAATAGTACGCGAACATGTTTTGAAAATGTATGGTATAAAGGAGGGTTTGAAAATGAAGTACAGAGAAAGACCGATCACCATTGAAGCGGTAAGACTGCAGTCCGGCGACATTATGCCGGCATGGTTTACAGAGAAGATAAAGGAAAACATCATAGTTGTGAAAGAAGATGGCACATTTGAAATAAATACCGAAGAAGGTATTTTAAAAGGGGAAGCAGGGGATTATATTGTTTTAGACATAAACGATAAAGTTTACCCCTGCAAGGCTGAAATTTTCGAGCGCGCTTACGAAAGAGTCGTAGGGCGCAGCGAAAGACCGGGGCGTGTTTCGATTTAAAAGCTGATACTATATTAAACGGAGTAGGTTCGATGTCTACTCCGTTTTTTTATGGTTGGACGTGTAGATATATTATATATTTATGATAAACTATTTGTAATACTGATAAAAGGAGAGGCTCCCATTGAATGACGATAAAATAAGAAAATTTGAAAACCCCATAAGGATCGCAGAGCTTGATCCGACCCAAACCTTGTTAAGAGCGGGCTTAAGCGAAAACATGGTGTTGTGTGATATTGGTGCAGGAACAGGTGTCTTTGTTTTCCCCGCCGCGGAAATCACCAACAATACGGTCTACGCTCTTGAAATAGAGGCGGCGATGATAGACCTTTTAGAAAACAGAAAGAAGGAACGCGGAATAAAAAACCTTGAGATCAGGAAGGTCGATTCGCTTGTATTGCCCTTAGAACATGATTCCTGTGATATTGTGATCATGGTCACTTCACTCCATGAGATAGAGGATAAAGATTCGCTCTTTAATGAAATCGATCGAATTTTAACAAAAAACGGCAAACTTCTGATTATAGAGTTTCACAAACGTATCACCCCCATGGGGGCACCCCTCGAGTATCGGATAGCAGAGTCATACGTTGAAGAGCTATGCGAGAAGAAAGGTTTTGAAGTGATCGAAAAGATTTCCCTGGGGGATAATTTTTATAGCGTCTCAGCAAAGCATATATGATAAATTAAAGATGGTTCTTTTCACAGCGGCGGGGTATCAATCAGCATGTAAACAAAAAAGTTTTAAAGCTGAAAGGCAAGGAGGGTTAAAATGAAATATTATCAGATCAACGCAGACATGCTCGGCGATGAAGCAACGGTCGAGGACGCAGACCTGGCCGCAGAATGGTTGACAGAAAACGGCTTCCCTTGTGAGAATGTCGGGGAAAACCACGTAGAGAACGAAGGCTTTGAGGCTCCGGATGAACGATTGTGGAAGAAAATGCTTGAGGCACTGACCAGATAAGCCGGTATTTAACAGTCTGATTTTTTGAAGGATTTCATACTATCGCATTGATTACCAAGCCTGAAGCGATTGCGGTAATGAAGACTATTGTTTAAATTCTAATACCTCTCAATAACCTTTAAAAAAATACCCTCCCGGCAAATGTATCACAGAAGGGTATTTCTTAGCTTGTTCTATCTTATGTTTTCAATAATCTTTATAATTTCCTCCGGCTTTAGAACTTTGCCGTAGGCTACGACCTTGTCATTGATCACAAGACCGGGAGTGGTAAGGATCCCATAACTTGCGATATCAGCCATATCGGTGACCTTTTCGATAGCGGAAGATATTCCCAAGTAGTGCAAAGCGATTTCTGTATTTTCTGCTAAGCTGACACACTTTGTACAGCCGGATCCTATCACTTTAATATTTAAAGGAGCTTCGGCTTTTTTCGTTTGCGGACTTGCTCCGCAGGAACAGCCGCCGCAGCAGCAGCCTGTTTTTTTTCCACCGAATATACTTGCCAATAATCCTTTTTTCTCGCCCATGATCTTACCTCTCTATATGAAACATTAAAACTATTATAAAATACTGACTTTAACTCAAAGAAAAAGGAAGTTCTCTCTATGCGCCAGTATAAGCAGTACATGCGTGAATGTCAATGTCTTACATGAAACCCGGAGGCGTTCTTGCTTAAATAAAATCCTTTAGGGTACAAAACAAAAATGAAAACAAATAAAGCAATTGGCTCAGAAAAGGAGCAACTTCAGATGAAGTAACTATTTTGGTAAAGGAGGCTGTAAAAAGAAATGAAGAAAAAAATATTGGTTGCATTGGACAATTCCGGATATGCAGAAAAGGTTATGCTTGAAGCCGTAGAACTGGCAAAATTATATAACACAGAACTCCATGGCATATCGGTAATCAATAATGCTTATTATGAAGAATCCAATCTATCAAACCATTGGTCGAGCGAAACGCTTGACTATTTTAAAAGTGCCTATCAAATGGTGCTTGACAGATGTTCAAATCTTGCGGAAGCGGGTGGCGTCACGTTCACTCAGGAAACCCTTACCGGGAATCCTGCAGAGGAAATCATCCGCTATGCAGAAAAACATAACATCCAGCTGATCGTACTGGGGCACCTCGGAAAAACAGCTGCTGCCGGTTTTGTGATCGGCAGTGTTGCACAGAAGGTCGCCGCTTACAGCAAGTGTTCAACCTTGATCGTGAAATAACATTTAGCTGTGAAGAGCAGCTTCACTTTATTTATGTGTATATCTCAAAAAAAGATGCTTCCGATCCGACAAGCAGGCAGCATCTTTTTTATAGGCCGGATGATGAAAATTTGATATTTATTGTCGATGTATTGACAATTGGGGAAACAAGTAGTAACCTCATATTAACGTATGCGCATATGGAAAGATAAAAAACGATCTTGCTTGATCGAGGAGAATTGTAAATGAACCAATTATTGAATACCTTTAAAATGCTTTCGGATGAAACCAGGCTAAGAATGCTGGTTCTTCTTTACCATGAGGAACTTTGTGTTTGCCAGTTGGGTGGTATTTTGGATATTCCGCAGCCCAGGATCTCACAAAATCTTTCTAAAATGAAAGACCTGAATTTAGTGAGCGATGAGAGAAAAGACAAATATGTTTTTTACTCTTTGAAAAAGAACAATAAGATATTGATGGAGATTTTAGAGAATATTGTTTCTAATATTGACAAATATCCAAAACTTGAGACAGATCGAGGTGGCCTCCGTGATAAAGAGACTTATTTGAGCCAATGCTGCGTCAGCAATGATTAAAGGCGCAGTTCTGATTAAAAATAGCTTTGCTTCCGGAGAGAAGGTAAAAAGATGAAAAAAATGGATTGCGACATTGCGGTTTTGGGCGGAGGCCCGGCTGGGTATGTAGCTGCAATACGTGCAGTGCAGCTTGGTGCAAAGGCCATTTTGATCGAGGAGAAGGACCTTGGCGGAGTCTGCATGAATGTTGGGTGCATCCCGACAAAGGCCTTGCTCAAAACTTCAGAAACCGCAGTATGCATTAAAAGATCCAGAGAGTTGGGGATAGAGAGCCATATAGACAGCATCGACTGGAATCTTGCCGTTGATCGCAAGAACCGTGTGGTCAAAAATTTGAATATAGGCATCGAACAACTGCTCCGTGAGAAGGGAGTCGTTGTGATCAAAGGAAGAGGAAACGTAGAATCTGAGCATAAGCTTCTTGTTCAAACTGCGGAAGAAGTTGTTGAGATAAACTGTCAAAACCTGATTCTGGCAACGGGAGCGTCCCCGATGATTCCACCTATCCAGGGAATCCATTTAGATGGTGTCATAACAAGCAACGAAGCATTAAACCTCGATTCTCTGCCTCAAAGTATGGCCATTATCGGTGCCGGAGTGATCGGACTTGAATTTGCAGCTATGCTGCTTCCCTTAGGCGTCAAAATTATCGTCATTGAATCCGAGGATCGGATATTGAAGAACGAAGACAGCGAAATTGCAGCCGAGCTGCTTAAAATAATGAAGCGGCAGGGTGTTTCGTTCAAACTGTCGGCCGCAGTTACAAAAATCGAAAAAACACAGGAAGGACTTGCAATTGCTTATACCTGTGGTGAAAAAGAATACGTTCAAGCTGCGGGAAAAGTCCTTGTGGCCGTAGGCAGAAAGCTGAATTCGGATATATTTCCCCAATTGCCCCTTGTGATTGAAAACGGTGCAGTGATGGTAGATGAGCATATGGAAACGAATATCAGGGGAGTCTATGCCGCGGGCGACCTTATCGGCGGAAAGCTCCTTGCCCATCTTGCATTTATGGAAGGTCGCGTCGCTGCGGAAAATGCATTGGGGATCAACACCAAAATAAACTACAACGCCGTTCCTTCGTGCATCTATACGGATCCGGAAGTCGCTTCTGTAGGGATGAACGAAGAAGCAGCAAAAAAAGGCGGGCTATCGCCAAAAGTCGGGAGATTTGATTTCAGAAATAATGGCCGGGCTTTGACCTTGAGTGAACGTGATGGATTTGTAAAAGTGATTGCAGATGAAGAGAACACGATCATCGGTGCGCAGATACTCGGAGCAAACGCTTCAGAATTGATCTCTGAGCTCACCCTGGCACTCGCACTAAAAGCCAAAGCGAATGACCTCGCTGACCTGATCCACCCGCATCCAGCCTTAGGAGAAGCTATTTGGGAGGCCTGTGCAGATATTTTGGGTAGAGCGATCCACAAATAAAAAAGGAGGAATCGATCATGGAAGAAAAAGAACGTTATGGCTTTATTATGTGCGTATGCACCGGAAAATGCCCTGGATTTCGGGCGATGGACATCTGGGATTTCATCAATCAGGTAAGGGTCGAACTTCCCGTAGAATACGGATTTATCCATCCGCAGCTTTGTGAAGAAGACGGGGACCGTTTCCTTGCTGACTTCCTGCAGGCGCACAGAAAAGTGATCATTGCGGCTTGTGCCCCGAACATGCAGAAAAAGATGTTTCGTCAGGCGTTCAAGGATGCTGGAATGGATCTTGAAAAAGACGCGGTGATGCTGGACATCAGAGATATGACAAACGAAAAAGCGTTTGATATCGTTAAAAATGCACTCAAAGAATTAGGGTTTGAGGGAGATGAGGAATCATGAGCGAAACTTCATTTATGGGTGTTCCCAGAGAAAAAATCGATTGGAGTCCACGCATCGATTATACAAAATGCAATTATTGTATGGAATGCGTCGAATTTTGCCCGCATAATGTGTTCGAAGTCCGGGAAAATGAGGAACAAAAGCTGACCGTGAAGAATCCGAACAACTGCGTTGTCTTTTGCCGGGCTTGCGGGAAGACCTGTGGGCCTGATGCAATCGATTTTCCAAATAAAAAGGAGACGACCGATCATATCAAAGCGATCCGAAAGGAGATGGAAGCGAATGAGTAGATCCTATGCTGTTCTTCCGTGCAACGGGCTGGATAAATGCGCTGGCTGTATCACGAAGGAACTTGCGCTGATGTTTGCCGAAAAAACAGACAGCGAGATCATTTGCCCTGTTTTCTACCGCGTAGCGGACGCAAGGTTCAACCAACTGGCACAGGAAAGGCCGCTGCTCGTTATCGATGGCTGTGCGACACGCTGTGCAAGCAAACTTGCCGCTGAAAAGAATTTGAAAATTGCAGAAAAAGTCAATGTTGCCGAAGAAGCGAAAAACCAGGAGATCATAATCAACGAAAGCTTGCGTCTTGGTGAGAATGAATTAAAGCTTGCAAATATGATCTTTGAAAAACTCACAAAAGAAGAAAAATCTGCGGTAGAGGCAAAAGATGCAATTGCTTTTCCTGAAAGCCTGAGCTATGAAACTTACAAAAAAGACAAATTCATTTTTCGTGTGCCAAAGGACAAAGGCTTTTTCTTCAATGAAAATGATGTTTGGGCTTATATCGTTGCGAATAAAGCGCGCATCGGCGTCACTGATTTTGTGCAGCAAAGCCTCTCTGACATCATGTACTTCACGCCTCCTGCGGTTGGAAATGAGATCGGGCAATTTGAAGAAGCGGGATCGATCGAGTCCGGAAAGGCTGTGTTTGAAATCATTTCTCCCGTAAGCGGAACGATCACCGCGGTCAACGAGAAATTGCTCCAAACGCCGGAACTGATCAATGAAAATCCGTATGAGCAAGGATGGATCGTTGAAATGGAGCTGTCTGACTTTGAAAGTGATAAAGACCTGCTTCATGAATTTGAGGGATATTTGCCGATTTTAAAACGAAAGGTGGACGAATTTCATGTCTAAAGTAAAAGTGATCCCATGCAGCGGAATGGGAAAAGTGCATGGTTTATTGACGAGAGAAGTTGCACTTAAACTCGCAGGAGAGCTTTGCCCAGGCGAAGCGGAAACAGAATGTCTCGCCTATATCGTGACCGGGGATGAGGAAATCAAAGAACGCATCAAGGGAAAGAAGTGTTTTACCATAGATGGCTGCCCCAAAATGTGCGCATCAAAAAGTGTAGTGAATGCCGGCGGTACGGTGGCGGAAGAAATAAGGATCATTGATTTTCTGAAGGAATACCACGGAGCAAAACCGGGCACGCCTACGGAGCTTAGTGAAGAGGGCTGGCGGATCGTCGACGAAACGGCTGATAAGCTTGCTGTTAAAGTCAGAGATCTTAGCAAGGAGGAAGCATAATGGAAGCAAAGAAAATAGGCGTTGTCTCCTGCAGCGGAGAGGATTGTCTTGGCGGAACGATTTCGCGATTGGCAACCAGAAAAATATTGGAAAGGATCCGTCTCGGAGAAGCGGTCACCATTTGCCTGCCTTTGTTTATTGCAGGTGGAGCCGAAGAAAGAGAATTCACAAAGAACTATCCGACGATCACCGTCGATGGCTGCGAGAAATGCTGCGCGAAAAGGGCAACGGAAGAACTCAGCGGACCGGTCACTGACGCCGTACAGGTAGCGGATATTATCGGAAAAGAAATTGCAGAACAGCCTGCTCTTTCGACTCGTAATCTCACAGAAGCGCATCTGGGGATGGTCGATAAGGTCGCAGAAGAGATTCGCCTGAAATTTGATGCGATTGTTGATAAATATAATAAAAACAGATAAGCAAAAGAAAGGAAAAAGAAATTATGAGAATGCTGGCAGAATTATTCCCGGAGTTTACACAAAAGTTGGATGAAATCGATGAATTGTACAAAGAAAAACGGATGATCGATGAAAAAACATACCAGTTTATTTGCTTTGCCCTGTCTATCAAAGGCCGTTCAAAGCCTTGTGTTTTAAAACACTATAAAGGAGCGATCGATGCCGGTGCAAGCCCGCGTGAACTCGCCTACATTTTCGCTTTGGTAATGAGAGAAGCAGCCGGCGCAGATGATTGCTGGACGCATGATGTACTTGGGGAGTGGACAGAGGTCGTCGCAGGAAACGTAGACTGTGGTTGTCAAAGATAATTTCCACAAGGAGGAGATCATTCATTGATCAATGTTATAAATCATTCCCAGGACCCTTATTTCAATTTGGCCTTGGAGGAATATTTCCTAAAACATAAAGATTTGAATGATGATTTGCTGATTCTTTGGCAAAACGAGCCTGCGATCGTCGTGGGAAAAAATCAGAACACTTATGCAGAATTAAACCTTGATTATGTAGAGCAGCATGGGATCAAAGTAGTCAGACGTATGTCCGGCGGCGGTGCAGTCTATCATGATTCGGGAAATCTAAATTATACGATCATCAAAAATGAGGGGGGAGCGCATCAAAATGATTTTTCGTTTTTTGCGCTTCCCATTATTGAATGCCTGAAAAAATTTGGTGTTTCCGCAAGGTTCGAAGGAAGAAATGACATCCTGATCGATGGGAAAAAGTTTTCCGGAAATGCCCAGTATTTTTACAAAAACAAGGTACTACATCACGGAACTCTTTTGTTTTCAAGTGATTTGGAGGTTCTCACAAATGCATTGCAGCCAAACCGGGAAAAGTATGGATCCAAAGCCATCAAATCTGTAAAATCCAGAGTTACAAACATCAGTGATTATTTAAAAGAGCGAGTCTCACTGACTGATTTTCGTGAGGCCCTGATCCTGAGCATGTTTGGAGAAAATGCGGACAGCATAAAAAACTATGAATTGTCCCGGGAAGATATCGCTTCGATCCGGACACTCAGAGACCGCAAGTACGCCAGATGGGAATGGAATTTTGGGAATTCCCCCGAGATGAGCTATCAGAAAAAAATCCGTTTTCCTGCCGGAAGCATATCGCTGGAAATGGATATAAAGAATGGTACTGTTTCAGCTTGTAAGTTTCACGGAGATTTTTTTGAAGGCAGGCCGATAGAAGAGCTGGAACTCTCGCTCATTGGAATGCAGTATGATAAAGCGGAATTGAAGTCATACTTGCAGAATACAGATATCTCTGCATATATTTATACCCTAAGTAATGAAGCGTTTGAAGAATTGTTTTTTTAAAAGTGTAAATTGAAGAAGTGAATATTGATCGAGTAGAGACTTCCCCAAAAGAAAGAAAGTATCCTTTGGGGAATTTTTATATCACAAAAAAGACTTAAAAAAAATTAATTGGGTATAAATAAAAAATGGAATCAATTGCTTGAGTGAAAGAAGGAGATGAAACATAATGTCTGAAAAGAAACAATTTACAGCCGAAGAAGCGCGGGAATATGGAGAGAAGCTTGGAATTACATGGGAGAAATTTGACGTTGAGCAATTTCGCATGGGGATGGATGTTGAACTCGAACACGGGAACAGAGATCCTCTCACGAATGTAACGGACAATGCCCCCCTGCTTACAGCAAAAATAGCCTTGGCGCATCTAACTGAATTCCCTGATTACTATACGCGACTCGAAAAAATGGAAAACGAAGCAGAAGCTTATTGGGAACATAAATAGGAGGGATCAGACAATGAAAACAGGAAAAGAGTATATCGAAAGTCTTCGCAAGCTTAACTTAAATGTATATCTTTTCGGAGAAAAAATCGAGTCACCGGTTGACCATCCAATGATCATTCCTTCCATGAATGCTGTTGCGATGACCTATGATCTTGCTTTGGATCCTCTTTATGAGGATCTGATGACCGTAAAATCGCATATCTCCGGTGAAAAAATCAACCTCTTCAATCATGTATTTCAAAGTACGGAAGATCTGGTCAAAAAAGTAAAACGTCAGAGAATGCTTGGACAGAAAATGGCTTGCTGTTTTCAGCGCTGTGTTGGGCAGGATTCTTTCAATGCTGTATTCAGCACAAGCTACGAATTAGATCAGAAATATGGAACTGACTATAACAAACGTTTTTTGAAATATTTGAAATATGTGCAGGATGAAGACTTGGTAGTCGACGGGGCAATGACTGATGTCAAGGGAGACAGAGGTCTTTCACCAAGCAAGCAGGTCGATCCGGACATGTATCTTCGTGTTGTCGAAAGAAGACCGGACGGCATAGTCGTGAATGGATGTAAAGCGCATCAGACAGGCATCGTCAATTCCCATGAAGTACTGGTTATGCCGACTATCTCTATGGACCCGGAGGATAAGGACTATGCCATCTGTTTTTCCATACCTACAGATACAGCGGGCATCACCATTATTTACGGACGCCAATCCTCTGACACCAGAAAGATGGAAGGCACGGAAATCGATGTAGGCAACAGCCAATTCGGTGGACATGAAGGGCTTACGGTATTCGATCATGTATTTATTCCGACCGAGAGGGTTTTCCTTGATGGAGAAACCGACTTTGTTGGGATGCTTGTGGAACGATTTGCAGGACACCATAGACCGAGCTATGCCTGTAAATGCGGTGTCGGAGATGTGCTCATCGGTGCTGCTGCTTTGGCTGCAGACTATAACGTTGTTCCAAAAGCTTCTCATATCAAAGATAAGCTTATTGAAATGACGCACTTGAACGAAACGATCTATTCTTCTGCGCTGGCCTGTTCCTATGAGGGCTCTGCTACGGTATCCGGGGCCTATCTGATCGATTTGATGCTGGCGAATGTATGTAAGCAGAATGTGACACGCTTTCCTTATGAAATGACACGCCTGGCTGAAGATATTGCCGGTGGACTCATGGTCACGCAGCCATCGGAAAAGGACTTTAGAAGCGAGGCGGTGGGACACTATATCGAAAAGTATCTTCGCGGAGTTGATTCTGTACCCAA
>CAZKCB010000020.1:0-541 GCA_964550965.1 uncultured Oscillospiraceae bacterium | reverse complement strand
ATGAGGATCATGAGGCTGATCGAAAATCTGACTCTTGGCACAGGGGCAGTCGGTTATCGTACGGAGTCCATGCACGGGGCGGGATCGCCGCAGGCACAACGGATCATGATTTCCCGCTTTGCAAATCTGGAAAAGAAAAAACAACTGGCCAAAACGATTGCGAAAATCAAAGAATAGCTGTTGATCCTAAATACCTTGTTTGATACAAAGCACCAAGGCAAAGCCTATCCCGATATTGGGGACTTGCCTTGGTGCTTTGCATTCTTTTGCAAGTGGTATACAGCAAGCTTTTTTAATACGGAAACGATCTGGAAATGTTTTAATCTTCGCGGTTGGGTATAACATATCAATATGTGTTTTTCCATTGATTACTTTGTGTATCGATAATTGATTCTTAAATGACGGGAGTATCGCTTTGCTAGATAAAAAACAATTGCTGCTGTTGAAGCGGAGATTTGAAAATGACGACCAACACTTTTCGAACCAGAAGGGTAGTTTTTGCAATCCAATTCACGGAGTTGATCTTGGTGACAGGACTTTT
>CAZKCB010000019.1:0-15970 GCA_964550965.1 uncultured Oscillospiraceae bacterium | reverse complement strand
GGCTCTACAGCATTCGGCGATCTTCTTTCGACTAAGATCAAAACAAAAAAAGGTGCGCAGGGTATGACCTGGCTCATCGGTATGCTGATCTTCTTCGATGATTATTTTAACGCACTTACCAACGGTGCAGTCATGAGACCGATCTCCGACAGATTCGGAATTTCGAGAGAAAAACTCTCCTACATCATCGACTCGACTGCAGTAGGTATCTGCCTCGTCGTCCCGCTTTCGAGCTGGGTAGCATTTATTTGTTCTTTGATTGCCGGCGCTTATGCTGATCAGGGCCAAACTGTTGACGGTTTCCAGGTTTTCCTGAACGTCATCCCCTTCAACTATTACGCTTGGCTTTCCATTTTAATGGTACTTGTTGTCGTTTACCTCGGACTTGATTTTGGCCCGATGGCAAAAGCAGAAAAGAGAACGGCTACGACCGGCGCTCTCTGCGACAAGACATTCAGCGGCGGCGGTGCGGATGATGATGATTATTCGAGCATCGAACAAGCCAAAGGAAAAGCAGTTGACTTGCTTCTCCCGATCATTCTTCTGATCTGCCTTGCATTGACCTTCATGCTTTACACCGGCGGTATGTTCAGCGGCAAGGTTACACTCCTTGAAGCGGTACAGGCCATGGATGGTATGCGTGCACTCGTATTTGCGGTTGCCATCACCGTTGTATTCAGCGTCATCTTCTATGCGATCAGAAAACTTTCAAACGTTACCGATTCCATGGCTGCTTTTGTAGTCGGTGCGAAGTCGATGGTTTTCGTAACCATCCTGCTTGCATTTGCGTGGGGTATCGGTGCTGTTTGTTCCTATCTCGGAACTGCCGAATATCTTTCCTCTCTCTTTGTCGGAAACGTACCGGGCTGGATCATGCCTCTTATCATCTTCGTGTTCTCCTGCGTGATGACCTTCTCGACAGGCGCATCCTGGGGTACTTACGCGATCATGATCCCCTTGGCTGTTCCTATCGCTCTTCAGATGGACATCAACGTCTATGCCTGCATCGCAGCAGTCATCGGCGGCGGCGGATTCGGAAATCATTGCTCGCCTCTTGCAGACACAGCGATCCTTTCCTCCGCAGCTTCCAACATCCGCCATACCGACCACATCAAGACGCAGATCCCTTATTCCTGCACTTGTGCCGGTTCGGCCTGTGTCGGTTTCGTCCTTGCTGGTTTCATGGACAACCCGATCATTCCTCTGCTTGTCACCCTCGGTGTCTTCATGTGTGCGATCTTTGTACTGCACAAGGTTTTTGGAGCAGCGAACTACGACGCTACAACTGTCAAAACAGAAGCAGAATAATTACTGTTATTAGACCAAATACATAAGAAAAGAGCTCCGATCATTCGGGGCTCTTTTTTATATCTTTATATCGATTTTTTAATCGCGAAGCGTTTTAAAATTCTTTCGTTTCTGTATGGTTTGCAATTTCAGAAAGAGGCCTTTCTTCGGCAGTAAAAAGTTCGAGTCGTTTTACGGAAGCCTGATTCGCTTCAAAGCTCTTTCCTGCAAAAGAAAAAAGTGCTTTCATCAAGAGTTCCGGGTTTAAATTTGCGGAGCTTCCGGTTGCCAGCATGGCAAGAACAATAAGTCCTTCCGGCTTTTCAATAAGGAACAATGTTTTTATCATTGGAAGAATATCGATTTCCGTCGACTTTCCTTTTTTCTGTTTTTTCTCAACAAGGATTTTTTCTTGAGAGAGAAAACCTTTCAAAAATTCATCTGCGGATTTTCCAAGCGTCTGTTCTGAAGCGATTTCATAACTGCCATACTGAACGAGCGCTGCAGCCGTTTTATTTGTGCCATGAAGTATCCAACAGGCTGTGACCTTTAAACCTTCTGACATTGTCGCATTTAGGCGTTCTATGATATCTTCAGGTGTATAGGACTCAAGTGTTTCAAATTCAAGATATTCACCTATGCTTGTAAAGCCAAGTGAAAGTGGCTGACCGAAAGACATTTTCGGATGAGGATTAAAACCGTGAGAGTAGGCTAATCCGATTTCGGCCCGCTTGAACGCTCTCTGAAACTGACGCATCAGATCTAAATGTGAAATGTAGCGAATGCTGCCCGTCTTTTCAAATTTCAAGAGATACTTTTCCATTATCCTCTCTCCTTTCCGCAGTCTGCAAGACGCGTGAGTCCACAACCGGTGCAGCCGTTTCTGCAGTCAGGCGTCTGCACTTCGTTTCTGGTTTTCTCCCATTCAGAAAGAAGATACTCTTTTGTAACTCCACAGTCTATCATGTCCCAAGGAAACATCTCTGAGGTGCTTGCCTCTCTGTTTGCATAAAAGGCAATATCAAGTCCGCACTCTTGAAACGCTTTCACCCATTTCTCATAGTGGAAGTGTTCTCTCCATGAATCAAAGGTGCATCCGCCTTTCCATGCTGCAAGCAAGACCTTGGCTAAACGGCGGTCTCCTTTGGCAAGGACGGCCTCCATCTGGCTTTGCGAGTTATCATGGTAAGTAAAGAAAACTCCCTTTATCTTTTTAAGCCGATCCTTTAGATACATAGCCTTTTCGTGGAGGATCTCAGGTGCATCCTGAGCATGCCATTGAAAGGGCGTGTGCGGCTTCGGAACGAAATTCGAAGCGCTTACGGTTATATTGATACGCTCGGATTTCTTACCGCCTGAAAGTTGATAGCTTATATCTATGATTTTTTTTGCAGTTTCTACGATTCCATCAAGATCCTCATATGTCTCTGTGGGAAGACCGATCATAAAGTAGAGTTTGACACTCTTCCAGCCTAAACCGATCGCCTGTTCCATAGCTCCATAGATATCCTCGTCTGTGATCGACTTATTTATCACATTGCGCAAGCGTTGTGTACCTGCTTCCGGTGCAAAAGTGAGTCCTGTTTTTTTATAACCTTGGATTTCCTCCAAAACGTTAAAAGAAAAGGAATCGAGACGCAGCGACGGCAAAGACAACGCTACATTTTTTTCTTTTCCCATCTTCATCAGCTCACTGACAAGGGGCTCGATTTCCGAGTAATCACTTGTAGACAGAGAAAGCAGGGAAAGTTCATCGTGTCCGGTCGATGCGAGCTGTGCTTTTGCAAGCTCGATAACGCAGTCTTTGCTCCTCTCTCTGACCGGGCGGTATACCATTCCGGCTTGGCAGAAGCGGCAGCCTCTTGAACAGCCGCGAAAGAGTTCGACGATCGAGCGGTCATGAACTACTTCGATCAAGGGAACCAAAGGCTTCTTCGGAAAGCTTGCATCATTAAGATCTTTCATGATCCGTTTGGTTATCTTTTCAGGCGCGTCCGGATTATTTCTCTCGATACGTGCGATCCTTCCCTCTTCGTCATAAACGGGATTATAGAATGAAGGAACATAGATTCCCTGAATTTTCGCTAAGTTTACAAGAACGGTATTTCTGTCAACCCCTTCTTCTTTTGCTTTTGCGATCATACGGCAGAGTTCCGGCATGACCTCCTCGCCTTCACCGATAACGATCGCATCAAAGAAATCCGCAATCGGTTCGGCATTGTATGCACAGGGGCCGCCGGCGATGATCAGGGGATGCTCTTCCGTCCGGTCTTTCTGCAAGACAGGGATTTTAGCAAGATCGAGCATATTTATTATGTTTGTGTAGGAGAGCTCGTATTGCAAGGTGAATCCAAGAATATCAAGCTTGTCTGCTGCTGTCTTCGTTTCGATCGTAAACAGAGGAAGTCCTTTTTCGCGCATCAGGGTTTCCATATCGCGTGAAGGCGCAAACAGACGCTCACAGTAGACATCCGATTGATCGTTCAAGACTTTATATAGGATCTGAAGTCCAAGATATGACATCCCGATCTCATAAGTATCAGGAAATGCAAAACCAAAGTGAACAGCATATTTTTCCTTATATACAGCATGAAGCTCCCCTCCGGTGTAGCGCGCCGGCTTTTCCACCTCAGGAAGCAGTTTTTCTAATTCTTTTGGTATATTCATCAATAACTCCTTAATTTATACTATGTCATAAGCTCATCCATGCTTGTGCCGATGAGTGTCTCGATCCGTTCACAAAGTTTTTGGATCTCGCCGCGTCTCTGCATAATGCGCTCTCTGGCAATCGGATCGTTTTTGAATTTTTCGAGAATGTATTCCATCCTTTCTTCGATTCCGACATACGTGTTTTCTTTTACCATTCTGTCGGCAAGGCAAAGGATATCAAGTTCACTGATATCAAGTTTTGCAGGATCTGTAGAATAGGTCATATGGCAGCGTATCAAATCCGCAATTTCTTCATAACCTAAACTTTCGGCAAGGTCAGCGCCTTTTACGCCATGATTCTCTTCGACTCTGGCAATATCATGGAGCAGCGCCGCGCTTTCAAGCTTCTCAAGATCGAGGTTATGCCCCATCGCGTTCAAAGCTCTTCCGATCCGAAGCGCCGTATCTGTAACAGCAAGACAATGGTTTACAACATGAAGAGGCGTTCCATAGCGGTCCAAAAGACGAAGGCAGTTTTCTCTGCTTGGAACACGAGCGCCGGTCTCTTTAGCGGTCTGAATATCTTTAATAATTGTTTCCATATCCATTTCACCTTTCGCATTACATTCTACCAAAAAAATCCGTTCCCGCCAATATAAAGTTAGAGGAATCCATAGGGAAGCATGGGAAGGCGATTGACACCAAACTATACTTAATGTTATAGTTAATTATTAAGTGAACGGCCTCATATTTGTTGATAATTAGACCTTGACTCCACAAATCCAGCCAATGTAGAAGACAAGTAAAGAGAATTAGGAGGATATGCTATGACCTACGCGGAAATGCTCGATTCGATCATCAAAGAAAGTGAATTATCTCTAAGACAGATTTCAAATAGATGCAGCGCCCTTAATCTTACGATCACACCGTCCTATATTTCACAATTGAAAAACGGGAAGCTTCCTCCTCCGTCCGAAGAGGTCTCTATGACTCTGGCAAAAGCTTGCGGTTCAGACAAACAAGCACATCTCGTATTTCAGGGATATATGGAAAAAGCTCCGAGCCTTATGAAAGAATATATGCTGGCCTCTTCGTCTTTGAACAAAGCGATGATGGAATCATTGTATAAAGCATCCGGCAAAGATTTTTCAAAAGAAAGTCAGGATTATATCAAAAGCCTTGATATCCTTGCAGCGCTCGAATTATCTTCACAATTTGTGGCATTGGACGATCCGGAAAAAGCGGCAGACCTTGTAAAACAAATCACCTTGTCAGCCGGCGGAGTCACGGATGCCGATACACATGGCGATATGATCAATCTGTTCCTTGGAGACGGTGCGATGTCGCCTTTGATCCCAACACATTCCTATGTTTATATCATGCCTACAAAGCTTGAACTTTTAAAAGATCGGGATATCATTGCCTTTTATACAGATAACAGAAAAATACCTACACTGCGATGGATCTTATTTATTCAGGACAAGGTATTTCTGATCCCGGAGGACAAATCATACCAACCTTATTTGTTCAATGACCTGGCTGATATCAACTACATTGGAAAAGTAGTCTCTTACAAAGTCGATCTGTAAATTATGAGTGGCTTTGCGGCGTCCAAAGCAAAGAGACTATTTCCCCATTGGCGATTTTCATTTTTATTACCTGTTCGATCGGAAGATGAAGCAGATGCGCGATGATCATTCGGATCACACCACTATGTGTGACGATGGCGATCTCCCCATCTGTTTTTTTTATGATTTCAGATAAACATCTCACACTTCGCTCTTGCAGTTCAAAAAAGTTTTCACCGCCTCCACTTACTTTGTAGCGAAGAATATCTTCTCCCCTTTTTCTGAATTCTTCCGGGTAGGTTTCCTTGATTTCTTCGATCAAACGCCCGTCCCAATCTCCGAGGGTTATTTCCCGTAATCCTTTTTCTTCATGCAAACTCAGGTTCTCGTATCGTTCAATGATCTGAGAAGCCGTTTCTTTCGCTCTGGCAAGATCACTTGAATATAAAGCACTTAGGTTCGGAGATAGCGCCAGAAGTCTTTTTCCGGCTTCCTGCGCCTGTTTTTTACCTTTTTCGCTCAAGGGGACGTCCGTCTGTCCCAAAAAGATTGGAGCGTCATGCTGCTTTATCTCACCATGTCTAATCAAGTGGATCTTTCTCGCACTTGCAGCTTTTTCTACATTTTTTGTTTCAAGATAAAGACACATGCTTTGATAGTCGGCCAATTCATCCATGTCCCAAAGAATTTCGGGATTATTTACCTCGATTTTCCGAATCCTGTCGTCATATTTTTTTGTAAAGAATTTCATCCCCTGCTCACCCGTATGCGCAAGGATTTCAGGCACAAAGGATCCCGGAACATAAAGGGGATGTCCCTTTTTTCCACCAAAACAAGCTACTGCAAAATCATCCGGATGTTTCTCGATTTCACGTATCATCTCAGTATAGACAGTTGCCGGAATCAGTGGACAGTCCACCGGGTGCAGGAAAAAACCACAAGGTAACAAACAGGCCTGGCTTTTTTTATTGCCGATCCCTTCTCCAAAGATCTCTCTGATCCCACGTTGAACAGAAGTGAACATGCCTTCCGCGTAATGCTCATTAAAACAAGGCCTTGCTCCTTTTTCAAGAATCAAAGCCTCTATTTTTTCTCGTTCATGTCCTGTGACAACCACAATGTTGTCATTGCCGGCTTTTCTTACTTCATCGAGGACGCGCTCAATGGCAGTCTGGCCTGCGAATGGCAATAAGGGCTTGAAAAGCCCCATCCTGCTCGAAAAGCCTGCGGACAGGATAATTACAGCCGGTTTATTTTCCATGGCCTGCTCTTACCATGATCATTTCCGCGAGGACACTGACTCCGATTTCCTCGGGCGTTTCCGCATGGATCTTAAGTCCGATCGGGGAATAGATTTTTTCGATGATTTCTTCGGCAATGCCCTCTTCCCTCAGCTGATCCAACATATCAAAAACCTTTTTTTTGCTGCCGATCATGCCGATGTAGGCTGCCTTTTTTTCAATTGCATTTCTAAGTACCGCGTAATCGCCGCGATGGCCTCTGGTAACGATGATAATATAGCTATTTTCATCCGTTTCGATATTTTTGAACGATTCTTCATAGCTGTCGATGATAAGCACCTCATCCGCATCCGGAAAGCGTTCCGGATTTGCGAATTCTTCCCTGTCATCAAGAACAGTTGTTGCAAAATCAACGTAGCGAAGCAATGGTTCGATTGCTTTTCCGACATGCCCTCCTCCAAAAATATAGGCCATTGGAAGGACGGTGAAGGTATCTTTGTATTCTTCAGATGACTCTCCGCTGTAGTATTCGATACTCACATCCGCATTGCCCCCGCAGCGCATATCAAGATTCATCTGATCTGCAGCGTTCAGATGAAAATGAAAGATCTGGTTTTCTTTCGTTTGAAATGTTTCCATACAAATCTTCTGCACAGCAGCTTCAAGTGAACCGCCGCCTACCGTTCCAAAAGATTCCCCGTTTGCTTTCATCAAAAGCCATGCGCCCTTGGAACGCGGTGTCGATCCATGGGTGTCAACGACTTTTGCTACTACGAATGCTTCTCCATCATCAAGAAGATCCCTTGCAATTCTAACGATTTTATTCATTGTCTCCTCCATTTTATGGTATTCCCTGATATCTCTTGTCGATCATTCGTTTCCCGACCTTTTCCAAAAGCTTCAAACTACTCCCGCAAGGACATGGTTCTGGCAGGAATCGGCTTCGGTCACCTGTCCTATAACGAATAAAGGGCATCGCTTTTCGCGTCAATGTTGTAAAAACGATCTCTCCATATTCGCCGTCCGGCACAGTTTCACCGCTTACCGGATCTATGATTTCAAGTAGAAGATCCTGCTCTCTGGGATGATATCCCGATAACACATGACAGCTGACTGCACAGCCAAGGCCCATTTCCGTCATTCCGTAATGCTCAAAGACCCGGCACCCCCAGATCGAGCTCAATTCCGAACAGGTCTCCTCCGAAATATAATCGGTAGAAAGCAAAATGCTTCGCACTGCTTCTCCTCTTAGAATGCCATTATCTTTTGCTTTTTCTTTATCCGACAAAGCAAGAGCGAGGACCTGTCCCGGTGTTCCCGCAATCACTGTAATACCCTTTTCTTTGATGAGCTCAAGAACTTTCTCTTTTTCATCCACAAGGCCGTATGCAACGGCTTTTGCGCCCATTCGCTCAACCGCGATACGAAGAAGATCTCCGACAGAGCCAGGGCGTTGACAGGGCAACAGGATCAGCACAGTATCCGTGGAGTCCGACAAAAGATACATTCCGTTATGAAAATGATCGATCGAAAGCTCCTGATCTTCCTCCGTGAAGAAAATCCTTTTTGCAGGTCCTGTCGAGCCTGAGGTATCTAAAGATACGATGCGTTTTATTTCTCCCATTGAAACACAAAGCATACTTGCAGGGTCTGCGGCCAACTCATGCACTGTTGTAAAAGGAAGCTTACAAAGATCCGAAAGAGTCTTGATTTCGGACAAATCGATGTCTTTGAGCTTTTCTGCATAGAAACTGCTTTTCTCTTTTACTAAAGCCAATGTTTCCATGAGCTTTTGATATTGATAGGCCTCAAGTTCCTCCCGGACTAAGGTTTCACCGGAAGCCCCAATCTTTTTACTGATCCAGCGATCAAGGTATCGTGTCTTATCCATTTTCTTATTCTTTCGGTTTCGTCGCCGTCAAAAGGAAATATCCTGGTTTTCCGCTGCAGACAGAGCTGCAAAATGCGTTTTTATCTACGCCTTCCGGGAGCATTTCATCCCAGAATTTTTCCAGTGAACCATATTTCATGATCGCGTTCGCAGTAAAACTCAAAATCGTTTCAGAACAATCGATCCACTCAATGTCCGTAAATCCGGTTTCCTTAAGCAGTGCCTGAAGTTCCTCTTTATTCAATGCGCCTGTCATGCAGGTCTTGACTTCGGTTTTCGCTTTTTCCGTTGCTGCTTTTTCCTGCTTCTCAGGTGCTCTAAGATAGAGATCGGAAAGGATCAGCTTTCCACCCTTCTTTAAAACGCAGAAAATTTCGTGCAGGACTTCTTCACGCAAGTCGCACAAAGAAAGCACGCATTCCATCAAGACACCGTCAAAGCTAAATGACGAGAACTCGAGGAAGTCAGCATCTCCCTTTTGGAAGGTCATATTGGGGTATGCCTTTTTTGCCTGCTCGATCAGAATATCGGACTGATCGATCCCTGTCACATCATAACCATATTTTTTCGTTAGGAACTCAACCGTCTCGCCTTTTCCGCAGCCGATATCCAAAAGCTTGGCATCTTTAGAAAAGCCGCATGCTGAAATTCCTCTTTCGGTAAGTTCAAGTCCGCCCGGGTGCATCGTTTCTCCGCACACCTCTTGGAAGGCCTCGTTTTCAAACAGTTTGCAGACCGGCTTTTGTGCAGGGCCGTCATGCCCCTCGTGATCACCGCAGCTGTGGCAGCCTTCAGGCTCGATTTTACTCAAAACTTTCTTTTGTACGTTCACATTCGTGCTCGGTTTTTTTACTTTTTTAGCTTCCATTTGGTCCTTCCTTTTCTATTCCCCTTGTATTCTGTGAATATTATAATAAGCGCAAAAGGGGATCAATTTCCCTTCTCTTGTTGCGACATGAACACGGCATCTTTGCAAGCGTTCAATATCCATATTCCAGCGATCCTGAAATCCCATTGCCGTGATGCTCATTCCAAAATTTCTCACTCGTTCTGTAAAATAATCAAAATCTTCCATAGTTCCTTTACTGCCTGTTTCCATTTCATCTTCTTGTTTTTTATATTGCTCAGGCGACCATTCCCATTGCTTTCCAATAAAATTTCTTGCTTTGATGATGGCGGTTTTTTCACAACACGCCGCCGCCGGGTTCGCCGAAATTGGAAGAAACGTACGATCCTCGGTATATACAAAGCGTCCGTGAAACGAACAGAAACAGCTTCCGCTGGTAAGCGGCAGGAACTGCTCTCTTTGCATTTCTCCTCCTGTCTGCTCCGAGATCAGTTGGATCAGACGATCAAGGGTCACTCTGTCTTCCTCCCGTGGTTCCTCCGGAAAACGTCCCATATAGGAGACCGGCTGAAAATGGATCCCACGGATATGCGGAAGTCCGTCAGCCGCAAAGCGGATGATCTCTCCGATGCTCTCGTCATTCGCACCGGGAACGACTGTTACGACAAGCACGGCAGAAAGTCCGACTTTTTTGATTTCTTCCAATGCTTTCTTTTTGATAGAGAGAAGTTTTTGTCCGCGAAGCTTTTCATAGACAGGATCTTCCGTTCCGTCAAATTGTAAAAAAACAGAGGAAAGGCCGGCCTGCTGCAATCCTTGACAGTAACCTTCTTCCGCCAGTCTCATTCCATTTGTGTTAAGTTGAATATAAGGATATCCAAGATCTTTTGCAAGTTTTATGATATCAAAAAGGTCCTCGCGCAGTGTTGGTTCCCCACCCGAAAGCTGAATGTTGAACGGACGATCGCCGCTTTTTTTAAGCAAATCGATCAAGGTCTGTTTTATTTCGTCAAAAGACGGTTCTGTTTCACTTTTTTCGTGCAAGGAGGCATCGGCAAAACAATATGCGCAGTTCTGATTGCATTTGTCGGTCAGTTCAATTACAACACAGCAAGCCTGTTGGATATGCTCTTCGCAAAGACCACAATCATGAGGACAGCCATTTTCTGTTTTACTTTCAAAGACTTCGGGCCTGGTATTGATTTCCTGACTTCTCCAGGTATAATAGGATTCTTCTTTATCCCAAATAAGAGCACGGTAAAAACCATGCTCAGCGCATTCTTTTTCGAGGTATATCTTTCCGTTTTCTGAGACTCTTTGTGCAGGAATCGTTTTCAGGCAGACCGGGCAGATGCTTTTTGTATCAGATAAATGCTTTTTCATAATACTCCTTAAGAAACACCTTTGACTGCGAATGAAGACTCTTCATGCAGAAAGGCTAAGAAGGCTGCCGCTTCCGGTGACATCTTTTCCGCTTTATTATACACGACGTAAAGCTTGTTCGTCACGAAAAGATCTGTGATCGTAAAAACTAAAATGCTTCCGTCACGGTTCTCTTTTGTAACTGACTCCGGAAGGATCGCAACGCCCAAGCCATTTCGAACAAACTGTTTTACCGAGTCGATGGAATCAAGCGTAGCAACCAGGCCTCTTTGATTGATGTTGATCCCTGAATCAGTGAGCATTTTCAGGATCGGTTTGCCTGCAGATAAATTGCAATCCCATGCGATCAAAGGCTCTCGCCCAAGTTCAAACAAGCTTAGTGAACGGTCTGTGTTTTCAAAGAACCTCTTGCTTTTAGGTGTTATCAGCACAAGGCGATCTTCTTTCAGTAACTCGTATTGCAGACCATCATCTTGCCTTGACTCTGTAAAAGCAAATTCAGCCCGCTTATCCGATATTTTTTTCAGCAAAGAATTTGTCTGTTCCTGACGAATAAACAATTCTATATTCGGAAAAACTTTTCTGAATTTCATCAGCCGATTCGGAATTTCCGGATCGCAAAGACCTGCTGAAATGATAATATCTAAACTTCCACCGTACTCGCCCTTTCCACTGTCAAGGGAATATAGTGATTCATCACGTAATCGAAGCATATTTGTGGCATATTCGTAAAAAATCGCTCCTTCTTTTGTTGGAAGAGTCTCTCTTCTACCGCGATCGATCAAACGCATACCTAATTCTTTTTCAAGGCTTATGATATGTGCGCTGATAGTAGGCTGTGTGAGATACAAAGCATCTCCAGCCTTCGAAAAGCTTCTATGTTTTACAACATTTACAAAAGCCTCTATCTGTTTGAACTCCATTTTTTGCTTCCTTTTTTTGCAACAAAAAAACCTGTCCTTCTTTCAGAAAGGAAGACAGGCATGCAAACTACAATGTAATTGCATAATCGTCATCTCCTTTCCAAACATGGGAGGCCTGCTCGTTTCCAAACAGACCCAGTCTCTACGCCATAGCATTTTGCCACAGGCTTCGAGATCGGAGAGATTATTTTTATGATCGATAATTACTATATTATTTATTATATTGCATTGGAAGTCGTTATGCAACACTGGAGTTTTCAGTTTGACTTTTTGACTGATACAAAACAAAATAGGAATGTGGGGTATTCCCCTATACCGGAAAGGAGATATCATAGTGTTGACACAAGAAGAAATCCTTACAAAATTCTTAAAAGGATATAACTGCACACAAATCGTATATATGGCTTATGCAGAAAAACTCGGGATCACAGAGGAAAAAGCACTGGAAATTGCTTCTGAAAACGGCTCTGCTACATTTCGCGGAGGAGTTTGCGGGGCTTTGGACGCTGCCTGCGGTGTGCTCAGATTGCTTTATGAAGAAGATGCCGATGTTTCTGAGAAAGAAATCGAAACTAAAATCAACAACTTAAAAGAACGCTTTGCGGAAGAAAACGGAAGTGATACCTGCAATGCTCTGCTTGGCATCGATATGACAAAAGTTGAAGATCTTGATTTATCGGATCTCCATGATCGTTTAACAAATCGCTGCCCCGGCTACGTGGCTTCTGCCCTTTCTCTGATCGAAGAAGAAATAGCGGCCGAGGCTTAAGGTTTCTGGCTTAAATGAGGTAACAAAGATATGCATGTTTTTCTAAAAGGACCTATACAAATCGGTAAGTCAACAGCAGTGCTTAAATCAATAGAACGATTATCCATTGAAAAGAGCCTCGTTCCCTGTGGTTTTTTAACACATGCCGGTCTTTTCGAAGATTTTGACCTCTATATCTCTGCACTGGGAGAACCCGCAGTTTATGATGACAGACATCGCATCGCTCATCGAAGTGATAAGGGTGCTTTTGGTATCACTGGAACCTTTGACAGTTTGGGAGTCGAGTTGCTCGAAGATGCTCAAAAAAAAGGCGGCCTGATTTGTATGGACGAGCTTGGCTTTCTTGAAAAAGAAGCATTTCAATTCCAGGAGGCCGTGCTGGCCTGTCTTGACGGCTCTGTCCCTGTACTTGGCGTGATCAAAGGGAAAACGGTACCTTGGCATGAAAAGATCACTTCCCACCCTTCTGTAACCGTTATTGAAGTCACATTAGAAAACCGCTCTGAAGTTGTCGATCAGGTCCTTGCCGCATTCAACGCTTCTTTGAGATGAGTTTTAGATCGAAAAAATATTCCATGGAAGGAAAGACTACAAATGTGGAGCATTTACGACGCCCTTATCCTCGGAATTCCTGAGAATCTAACGGTTGATCATTATTTGACCGGAGATCTCCGCTGTCTTGTCCGTGCAGAGAACACTGGGATTTCAACACGGGTAAAAAATTATCAGCAAAAGGATCTGTTAAACAAAGATCTTTGCGGCCGCCCTTTAAGAGAAGTTGCTGCGCTTGCGAAATCCTGGGATTTTGAAGAGGCAAGCCTTGGAATGGCAGCGATCAATGCCTGCTATAACGACTATGCATCTCTTTTAAAGCTTGGTGCAAAAATTTCTTCGCCCGATGCAGGCGGAGTTTATGACGTTTTTGAATTGTATAAAGAAAAAATTGTCGGCCGGAAGGTCGCAATGATCGGTCATTTTGATTATGCAATGCAATGGATGAAAGAAGTCTGTGATCTTTCCGTTTTTGAAAGAGAGCCTGCCGAAGGCGATTATCCTGATAGTGCGGAAGATTTTTTACTTCCCGAGCAGGAATTTGTTTTTATCACAGGAATGACTTTTACAAACAAAACGCTTCCCCATCTTCTCAATCTTTCGAAAAACGCAGAAATCATTTTAGTCGGACCGACGGTACCTGCCACGCCGATTCTTTTCGACTTTGGAGTAAGCTGTGTATCAAGTCTTTGTGTCATGGATCCTGAAGCTTCGATCAAGCATGTGCAAAACGGAGCCTGCCGTGACATATATCAAAGCGGAAGCAAAGTAGTTCTCGCAAAAAAACCGATGGAACGTGTCCACCGGTTTTAATCAATGCTATTATTTAGTCCTCGTAATATTCAAATTCATAGTTGATGATCCTTACCGTATCTCCCTCATCAAGCCCCATTTCCTTTAAACGGGCAATGGCACCTCTTTGTTCAATATGGCGATAGAGATAACGAAGCGATCCGCTATCATTGAAATTGGTGGAGTTAAAGATCTTCTCCAATTGTTTGCCACTCAGAACATAAACATCTCCGTCCTTTGTGCAATGGATCTCTCTGTAATCTTCATCTTCGCTCTCGTCATTCAGATCAAAGTACTGTGTCTCTTCATTTTCTTCTTCAGGGATGGTCTTCAAGGTCTCAAAAACCGCTGCAATCAGCTCATCTGTTCCCTGATGGAGCGGTGCCGAAATCGGGTAAACCTTATATCCCTTGCCCTTACAGTAAGTCTCAAATTTTTCAAACTGCTTGGGAGTGGCCATATCCATCTTATTGGCTACTACCATTTGTGGTTTATCCGGCAGACGTTTTCCGTATGAGGAAAGTTCATGATTGATCTTCTCAAAATCTTCGATCGGATCATGACCCTCAGAACCTGATACATCAACAAGATGCACCAGAAGCTTTGTTCGTTCGATGTGTTTCAGGAAATCAAGTCCAAGACCCAATCCCTCATGCGCACCCTCGATCAAACCAGGAATATCCGCAATAACAAAACTTTCGTCATACATCTGTACGACACCCAGATTCGGCTGGATCGTTGTAAAATGATAGTTTCCGATTTTGGGATCTGCTTCGGTCACAACCGAAAGCAAGGTCGATTTTCCTACGTTTGGAAAGCCGATCAATCCTACGTCTGCAAGAAGCTTCAGTTCAAGACGAACGGTTCGCTCTTTTGCAGCACCACCGGCTTCCGCAAAATTAGGAGCTTGTCTCACTGAATTCTTAAAGTGGACATTTCACTTTCCGCCTTTTCCGCCGCGTAGTATGGTAAATTCTTCATTCTTTACTTTTAGATCTTTGATAACCAAGCCTGTTTCGTCATCAATAATGACAGTTCCGACCGGCACCTGGATAATGCAGTTTTCACCGCCTTTTCCGTATTGTTTTTTCTTTCTTCCGTCTTCGCCATTTTCGGCTTCGTATTTTTTCTTATAGCGGAAGTCAAGAATGGTCTTCTTGTTGGGATCGGCAACAAATACAACGTTCCCGCCTTTGCCTCCGTCCCCTCCGTCAGGACCGCCCTCGGGTACAAAAGGCTCTCTTCGGAAAGATACACTTCCGTTTCCGCCTTTTCCCGAACAGATTATTATTTTAGCTTTATCTGCAAACATTTTTTTCAATCTCCCTTCAGGAAGAAAAATAAAGCCTCTATGTAAAATAGAGGCTTTCGTTTTTACGCTTCTTTCGGATAGACGCTGACCATTTTTCTGGTTTTGTCATATCTTTCAAATTTTACAGCTCCGTCCACCTTCGCGAACAAAGTGTCATCTCCGCCGATCCCTACGTTATTTCCAGGATGGAACTTCGTTCCTCTCTGTCTAACCAGGATGCTGCCAGCGCTTACGACCTGCCCGTCCGCTCTTTTTACTCCAAGACGTTTCGACTCACTGTCGCGGCCGTTCTTGGAACTACCTACACCTTTTTTTGATGCCATATTACTACACCTCCTTATTATGTGCAGTCTGTGTCGAGATCCGACACTCTATATCATATGTTCTTATGCTTCTTGTGTTGCTTCAACAGCTTCTTCTTCAACTTTTGCGGCTTTCGCTCTGGAAGCTTTTTTGCTGACTTTTTCGATCTTCAGCATGGTATAAGGCTGTCTGTGTCCCTGCTTCTTTCTATAATCCTTTTTGGATTTATACTTGAAGATGATGACTTTCTGTCCTTTTCCGTTTTCAACGACGGTTGCTTCAACTTTAGCTCCGTCAACGTAAGGAGCACCTACCTGAACGGTCTTTCCATCGGAAACGATCATGACCTTATCCAAAGTGACTTTGTCGCCTGCGGAAACATTGAGTTTCTCAACAGAAATGACATCGCCTTCCTGAACTCGGTATTGTTTCCCTCCGGTCTCAATTACTGCG
>CAZKCB010000018.1:0-16333 GCA_964550965.1 uncultured Oscillospiraceae bacterium | reverse complement strand
TAAGAACAACTCTATACTGGCAGATCATGACAGTGTTCATTTGTTGCTGCTTGAAGGAAAGAGCGCGGATATTGTTTTTTATGATTGCATTGGCCAAAAAATCGAAACATCCCATGAAGATATTATAAAAGAATTGCTTACAGTCTCCCCCGCTATAAAAAATAACCACATTGATGTTCGTTCCTTAGACAAAGGGGCCTTGGGTCTGTCTGGACAAGGTGGTTTTAGTTTTATGATAAGAAACCCCTTTTTCGAAGACGGTCCTTATATTGCTGCCATGCTAGTGGATTATAATTCCAAACCTTCTATGGAAGATTTGAACGATCTGTTTAACTTTGATTATTTGGAACAGTTTTTATACCACATGGAAACTGTTTTTTCCAATTACTCAAAATTGTTTCTCATTGTTGATTCCTTTACTGATATTTTGGCAAAAAAAGATAAATTTATGCCTTATCATATGACGAATGTTGCAACTTGGTGCTTGAAATTAGCACCCAAGTTGAATTTGAACCAACGAGAATTTTTAGTTCTTTATATCGCCGCACTATTGCATGATATCGGGAAAATATACATAGAGGATCGAATAATCAACAACTCCTCCAAACTGTCTTCTGAAGAATTTGCCCTAATGAGAAAGCACCCTACAAAGGGTGCCGCTATAACAAAATCGATCTTGTCCGGAATGACTTTATTGGCAGAGGTTCCTGCTATTATCCTACACCACCACGAAAACTTTGACGGCACGGGCTATCCCGCCGGTCTTTCGGGCAAAGAAATACCTTATTTGAGCCGTGTTTTAGCTATAGCAGATGGAATAGACGTCATGCTTTCAAAAAGAAGTTATAAAGAAGCATTATCCCCGACAGAAGTTCTGATCGAGTTAGCAAAGATGAACAATTTGCAATATGATTCGGAAATCACTTGTAAAGCAATCGAATTAATGCAAGAAGAGCTCTTGCTACAAAAGGGGACTTTTGGTTTATCTTCCAACTTTCTTGGAAATGTCTCTCTAAGCTTTTACACGAAGAACGCTAGTCGGCTTCATAAATACAGCGGGAATCTCTTGTCAAATAACAAAGAGACACACTTTATTGTTGGCTCTGACTATTCAGCGCTCGGAGTCGCTGACATAAATGAGATCCACAAAGCAACTCTTGGGGTTTTTCAGATGTACGATTATTTTGAGTATAGTTGCCACATAGAAAGAATAGATGGTAATGTCTTGAAAATCAAAGACATACAAAGTTTTCCCTCCGATAAATATCTTTCTGTTTCTATGAGAGAAAAAGCAATGCTCTTAGTTGAAGATGATCTTGTTGAAATAGAGATCGTAAAATTTAGAGGAAACACGATCATTTTTAAAAAGGGGAAAATTTGCGAGGGCAACTCCTGTTTTTTGCCAAAAGACTTCGTTACCATCAGATTCAACGAAGATACAAAAAAGCAGCTCTCCTTAGACGAGATCACAGTGCAGATCGTAAAAGAATACGAATCAAATGCATCTCACTTGTTTGTTGGAATATTTGGAGATATTCCAGAAGCAAAACGGGATATGATTCTTCGCTTTTTGTTTAGAAAGCAACTTTCCGGTCGCATGGAATTAAAAAAGCACTTTGTTTAAAGCGCGATCAGGCTCTTCAGAACAGCGGGCTCTATCCCGAAAAATTGTGTTAAATCAAAGCAGCAGAAATCTACAAATCAAAGGTTTGTGATTTCCTAGAACGATAAAACGCCAGCTCCTATTTACCTTGGAAACCGCTCGTCCTTCGGACTCGGACGGTTTCTACGGCAAACACGAGCTGGCGTTTGCTTATTATTTAAAAAAGCCAAGAAAATGATTTTTTTAATTCTGCCTGGAATTTATTCCCATCTCGTTTGCAGCGGCTGAATGATAAACGTAGCCGTTGCCGTTGCGCAAAGCTCGCTGCGATCCTTCACATAAGCCTCTGCATAAAGCGTGATGAGGCTTTTCCCAATCGAATTGAGTTTTGCTTCAATGCAAAGGGTCTCCCCGACAGCAACAGGGCGGAGATAATTGATCGACATGCTGACGGTCGGCGCAAATCCGTTTCCGGTCCCGCGGCTCAGATAGTTCGCAAAGATCCCGATCGTCGTGTCCATCATCGTCGCGCAGATCCCACCATGCAGTACATGATTGGAATTGGTTTCCCAGTCGCTGATGTCATATTCGAGCGTGATGCTCGCTTTTTCTTCGTTGCAGGTAAAAAAACGCGGCGCGATCATAGCGTTGACCTGTCCTTCTTCGCTTTTAACGTGCTCTACCGTCCGTTTTATTCCTTCTTCCAAAGAGCTTCGTTTAAGCAACTCTTTTATCTCTGCCATTGTCTTTTTCTCTTTCCTGTTTTATTTTACATTATGGATCAGCATCGCCGCGCCGATGATCCCGGCATTGGTTCCGAGTTCTGCTGCCACGATTTTATAAGGAAAATCAAAATAAGATTTTTCCTTGACCTTTTCTCTTAAGGGTTTGAGCAAGAACTCTCCGGCCCCGCTCACGCCGCCGCCAAGAGCGATGACCTCCGGGTCAAGCAGATTGGCACAGGATACGATCGCGGAACTAAGCTGATCGACATAGCGGTCAAAAATATCCTTTGCGACCGCATCGCCTTCTCTTGCACAGTCGATCACAAGCCGTGCATTGATTTTTTCCATATCCCCATCCGCTCTCGAATAAATCAGACTCAGCGGGTATTCTATGATTGCCTTTCGTCCTTGCTGAATGATCCAGGTGGCTGCACAAAGTGTTTCGACACAGCCCTTGTTTCCGCAGGAACAAAGAGGTCCGTTTTGCTCAAGCATCATATGTCCAAGCTCGACGCCGTGCCCCTGCCCGCCGTTGAAGATCTTCCCGTCAAGGATGACTCCACCGCCGACACCGGTCCCAAGAGTCAGAAGCACCGCCGTCTTACAGCCGCGAAACGCTCCGGCATAAAGTTCGGCCAAGGCGGCTGCATTTGCATCGTTTGCAACAAAAATAGGAACGTCCCCGTAATATTCCTCCATGGCTTTTCTGATCGGAACATTGTGAAACTGGAGATTATGTGCATTGATGATCATGCCGCTTGCTTCATCGATATCCCCGGGTATCGATATCCCGATCGATTGAAGCTCTGAAAAAGGAAGCTTCGCTGTTTTCAAAAGTTCCTCACACATCGCCGCCATCAGCTCCGCGATCAGCTTATAGGAGGTTCCGGTCGGAAAGGGCACCTCGCGTCTCGCGATGATCTTATTCTGTTCATTGACTGCACCTGCAGCGATCTTCGTTCCGCCGATATCAAAACCGATCTGCACCATAACATTACCTCTCTTCCTTTCTGCGGGCAATAAGTCCACTAAAGCAAAAGGAACGAGGAAAAGGATTTTTTTGCAAGATCCTTCGCCTCGTTCAATGATCAATTCGCGTTGCGTTCAATGATCTTTTTCATATTTTAGCCTTTCAGCCTTTTTGTGCTGCCATACGTCTTGCCGCTGCGGCAATATCCGCTGCCGTAAGACCGTATTCTTTCAAAAGTTCGCCGGGTTTTCCGGATTGTCCGAATCTGTCTTTGATCCCGATAAACGCCATCGGCACCGGGCATTTTTGGACGATGACTTCTGCAACTGCACCGCCAAGTCCTCCGAGAACCGTATGCTCTTCGCAGGTAATGATCGCGCCCGTTTCTTTTGCTGCTTTTATGATCGCCTCTTCATCGATGGGTTTGATCGTATGCATATCAAGAACCCGGACCTCGATACCTTCGGCCGCGAGAGTTTCTGCTGCCGTCAGCGCTTCGGTGACCATGACCCCCGAAGCAATCAGAGTCAACGCCTTGCCATCTCTGAGCTGCTTGGCTTTGCCGATCCTGATTTCATCATTTTCCCCGTAAAGCACAGGAACTGCGGCTCTTCCCAGACGAACATAGACGGGACCGTTCATTGCGGCCGCTTGTTTGATCAGCGCTTTTGTGGATGTTGCATCCGAAGGAGAAAGCACTGTCATTCCGGGGATCGAACGCATCAGCGTAACATCTTCGATACACTGATGGCTTCCTCCGTCTTCACCGACCGTAACTCCTGCGTGTGTTGCACAGATTTTGACGTTCAAATGAGGATAGCCAATGCTGTTTCTGATGATCTCAAATGCTCTTCCCGCTGCAAACATCGCAAAGGTACTTGCGAAAACGGTCTTTCCTGAAGCTGCAAGCCCCGCGGAAATGCCGTAAAGATTCTGTTCTGCGATCCCGACGTTGAAAAAACGCTCCGGATTGTCTTTTGCAAATAATTTTGTCATCGTCGAGCCGGACAAGTCCGCATCGAGTACGACGATATTTTTATCGAGAGCACCAAGAGCTGCCAAAGCTTCTCCGTATGCCTGTCTTGTTGCGATTTTATCAGCCATTACCATTTACCTCCCAGTTCTGCGATTGCCTGCTTCGCCTGCTCTTCATCGGGAGCCTTTCCGTGCCAGCCGTTCTGGTTTTCCATGAAGGAAACGCCTTTTCCCTTTACTGTTTTTGCAATGATCGCAAACGGTTTGTTCTTGCATGCTTTTGCCTGCTCAAGCGCCTTGTCGATTGCTTCGACATCGTGACCGTCGATCACGACCGTTTCCCAGCAAAAGCTTCTGAATTTCTCATCAACAGGCGTAACGCACATGATGTCATCGTTCCAGCCATCGATCTGTATGCCGTTCCAGTCAACGAAGACTGTCAAATTGTCGAGCTTATAATGAGCTGCAGACATAAGCGCTTCCCAAACGAGGCCTTCCTGCAGTTCGCCGTCTCCAAGCAAGGCGTAAATGCGTCCCGGGTTTTTATCGAGTTTTCCGGCAATAGCCATTCCCACCGCTGTTGAGATCCCCTGTCCAAGTGACCCGGTCGACATTTCAACGCCCGGAACCTTTGCCATGTCGGGATGTCCCTGCAATTTGCTTCCGAGTCTTCTGAGAGTCAAAAGATCCTCTGTCGGAAAAAAGCCTTTTTCGGCGAGCGCCGCGTATAAAACAGGGGCCGCATGTCCTTTCGAAAGAACAAAACGGTCACGCTCCGGTTTTTTGGGATCCTTCGGATCGATATTCATTTCCTTAAAAAACAAAACGCTCATAATTTCGGCAGCGGACAATGATCCGCCTGGATGCCCTGAGGCCGCGCTGAAAACCGAACGGATCACATCGATCCTTAGGTCTTTCGCCTTGTTTCGCAATTCATCATAGCTTAACGTCATGGTAATTCCTTTCTTCTTGGTGCGTGGGGTTTTATCTACCTAAGCCAAAGTGTTCTTTCACTCGCTTCATTGTTTTTTCAGCTATTGCATCCGCTCTTTCGGCTCCGTCTTTGAGAATGTCATTGAGCTCTCCGGACTGGCGGATCTCGTGGTAACGTTTTTGGATCGGCTCGAGGTTCGTGCAGACCACTTCAACAAGATCCTTTTTCAGATCGCCGTAGCCTCTTCCCTGATACTGCTCTTCGAGCTTTGCGATCGGTGTGCCCGAAAACACGCTGTAAATCGTGAGTAGATTGCTGACGCCGGGTTTTTCGGTCGCCGAAAAACGAATTTCTCCGTCCGAATCCGTGGTCGCACGCATGATCGATTTTTTGATTTTGGCCGGATCATCGAGAAGCGAGATCCTGCTGTGGATGTTTTCTGCGCTTTTGCTCATCTTCGAGGACGGGTCATCAAGCGACATGATGCGCGCGCCTTCCTTTAAGAATCTGCCGTCCGGAACTACAAAGGTGTCTCCATAGGTATGATTGACACGAAGCGCAATGTCTCTCGTGAGCTCGATATGCTGCTTTTGGTCGTGTCCGACCGGCACGATATTCGTGTCATATAGAAGAATATCCGCCGCCATCAGGATCGGATATGTGAAAAGTCCTGTCGGTGCGGATTCCTGATCTTTGCTTTTTTGTTTGAACTGCGTCATGCGGGAAAGTTCTCCCGTATAAGAGTTGCACATAAGCACCCAGGCCAGCTCTGCGTGACCGGAAACCTCAGACTGTATGAAGATGATCGATTTTTTCGGATCGAGTCCTACCGCTAAATACAAAGCCGCAACATCCAAAGTATGCTGTTTTAATTGCTTTGGATCCTGCGGTACTGTGATGGAATGCATGTCTACGATGCAGTAAATGCAATCGTTTTCGTTTTGAAGTTCAACAAATTGTTTCAGCGCACCGAGATAATTCCCAATGTGGATATTTCCTGTCGGCTGAACGCCGGAAAAAACGCGTTTCATATTACCCTTTCTTTGCCAAAGCCAAAAGCAGCTAAACGGCCGTACCTAATAATTAAAGCTATCTATAATATTCCTCTCGGAATCGATCTTTCAATCTCTTTTCAAGTCTCGAAATGGTCATTTGAGACACGCCCATTTCATCAGCGATCTCCTGCTGTGTTTTTGCATCGAAAAAGCGCAGCTGGAACACTTTCTTTTCCTGTTCGGAAAGCTTCCGCAGCACATTTTTGACAAGCTCGGCATTTTCGAAATTGCGATATCCGACTTCTTCTCTCGAGGCAAAATGCTCGAACATCGAGTTTTCGCCTTCGTTTCCACCTTCTTCAAAGGTCTGCTGCAGCGAGTAGGTCCCGTAGGCCTGCCCGCTCTCCATCGCTTCGAGGATGTCTTCCTCGGAATACCCAAGGTAAATCGCAATATCAGCGATTTTCGGGGTGCGCCCAAGTGTCTGCCCGAGAACCTCTTTGGCTTCCGGCAGTTTGGAGGATATTTCCTTCCATTTTCTGGGAACCTTGACGGCCCAGCCTTTGTCTCTGAAATACCGCTTGATCTCTCCGATGATGGTCGGCGTCGCAAAACTCGTAAATTCAAAACCCTTTTGAGGGTCAAAACGCTCGACAGCCAAAACCAGAGCCATGGATCCGATCTGATAAAGATCGTCATAATCCACGCCCTTATTCAGGTATTTTTTAATGAGAATGTCAACCATATAGAGGTAGTTTTCTACAAGCCGGTTTCTGATACCGACGTCCCTCGAATGGCTGTACACCTCAAAAAGCTCTTTATTGGACACTTCTGCTCCAGAGGTCATTTAACAGCACCTTTCCCGGTATAAAACTACCTGGCATACTTGACCATTTTGATCCTTGTCCCTGCGCCAAGTTGTGTAAAAATATCCACTTCATCCATCAATGCTTTAATGATGAAAATGCCTAATCCGCCCTCTTTGGGAACGGAGAGGCAAGGTTCGCAATACTGGTTTTGATCGAATCCGCCGCACTGATCAACAACCGATACTACTAGTTTGTCTTTTTCCATTTCACAAAAGACTTCGAAAACCCCGTTGTCGTCTTTTCCGTGGCAAATTGCATTTGTGCACGCCTCAGAAACCGCAACCTTGATGTCCTCAATGGCTTCAACGTCAAAACCGACGTTATTCGCCAGGCAAGAGATTGCCATGCGGACAGTCCCTACATACTCAGGCTTTCCCGGGACTGAAAATTTGAAAGTATCAGTCATGGTGTTCTCCTTTTATTTTTTGCAACATTCGGGACAAAATATCTTGTCCAGGCTTGTGATGTGCAAAAGTTTTTGAATGTTTTCCTGTGGATTGCTGAGAACGATGCGATACCCGTTCTCTTTCATCCTTCCGTAAGCGCCGATGATCACGCCAAGACCCGTGCTGTCCATATACCCAAGATCATCAAAATGAAGGGTCATGTTGCCGGGCTTTTCCCGAAATGCTTCATCCAAAGCGACACGGAGGGCTGGTGCCGTCGCAATGTCTACTTCTCCTGCGGGAAAAATGTTCCATTGATTTTCGTCCTGATCAAAACTCTTCTGAATCTGTAGCGCCATGATAGTGTCCTCCTGACCCTATACCCGTTTGACGCTTGTCGCAAACAAGCGCTTCGGGCTTTTAATAACTACTACTCTTTTTCTATTTCAATTATGATTTGATCTGCAGGCTCCGAAGACTGCTCGTCTTCTTCATCTTCGTCATCGTCCTCTCGGATCACCTTGGCAAGAGTGATCAGATTTGCATCATCAGCAACTCGCATGATCTTGACTCCCTGCGTCGCCCGACTCAGCACCGAAACTTCGTCGGTCTTGATCCGAATGATGATACCGTCGGAATTGATCAGAAGGATCTCGTCCTGTTCATTGACTACCATGGCGCCGATCAGTTCTCCTGTTTTTCCAAACTTCCCTTTGTCATAGGTCAAAAGGCCTTTTCCTCCTCTTGCCTGAACCTTATATTCTTTGAGGTTGGTGCGTTTTCCATAACCTGCCTGGGTCACGACCAAAAGCTGTCCTTCCTGATCTGCAAGTTCCATCGCAACGACTTCATCGCCTTTATCAAGGGTAATGGCTCTGACGCCTCCGGCGATCCGGCCCATCGGCCTGACCTCTTCTTCGCTGAAGCAGATGCATTTTCCGTGCTTTGTAATGATCAGGATCGCGCTTTCTCCGGTCGTTTCTTTTACGCAGATCAGCTCGTCATCGTCTTTTAAGCTGACTGCAATCAATCCGGTTTTGCGATTTGTGTCAAATTGCGAAAGTGCTGTCTTCTTGATAATACCTTTTTTTGTAACAGCAATCAAATATTTTTCTGCAGAAAAATCCTGAATTGGAATAATCGCGGTAATTCTCTCACGCTGCATCAGATGCAGGAAATTGATGGCCGGCGTTCCTTTCGCGGTCCGCTGTGCTTCCGGAATCTCGTACGCCTTGATTTTATGGGCTTTTCCAGTATTCGTAAAGAACATCAGATAATCGTGTGTCGAAGTGATACACAGGTTCTTGACAAAATCGTTGTCTCTTGTCGTAAGACCCGTTACTCCTTTTCCGCCGCGCTTCTGCGTCTTATAGGTATCTGCCGAGAGGCGCTTGATGTAGCCAAGATGCGTCAGCGTGACTGCAACCTTGGACTCCTGGATCAGATCCTCTTCTTCGAGCTCTTCTGCATCTGCAACGATCACGGTACGTCTTTCGTCACCGTATTTCGTTTTGATCTCGATGAGCTCTTCCTTAATGATATTCATCAGAAGAGTTTCGTCTGCGAGTACGGATTTGTACCAGGCGATCATCTTCATGAGTTCTGCATATTCGTTTTCGATCTTTTCGCGTTCCAGACCCTGCAATCTCGCAAGACGCATATCGAGGATCGCCTGTGCCTGGATATCAGAGAGGCCAAACGTTGACATCAAGCGCGGCTTCGCGTCATTATAGCTTTCGCGGATCAGTTTTATGATCGCATCGATATTGTCAAGGGCAATGCGGAGGCCTTCTAAAATATGGGCTCTTGCTTCTGCCTTACGGAGTTCAAACTGCGTTCTTCTTGTAAGAACATCTTTTTGATGCAAAATATATTCCTGCAGCATATCCTTGAGTGTAAGGATCCGCGGCCGTCCATCAACGAGCGCGATCATTATCATACTGATGGTTTCCTGCAGCTGCGTATGCTTGTACAGGCGATTCAGCGTGATCTGCGGATTTGCGTCTCTCTTGAGTTCGATGACGATCCGCATGCCTTCGCGGTTGGATTCGTCGCGGATATCGGAAATGCCGTCCAGTTTCTTATCTTTTACAAGTTCGGCTATTTTTTCAATGACTCTGGCCTTGTTTACCTGATAAGGGATCTCAGTAATAATGATCTGCTGTCTTCCCTTATTGGTTTCTTCGATCTCGGCTTTCGACCTGACGATAACCTTTCCCTGTCCGGTACGATAGGCCTCTTTTGCCGAGTTTCTTCCCATAATGATCGCGCCCGTCGGAAAATCAGGACCTTTGACGATTTTGATCAGGTCATCGATCGGTGCATCCTGGTCGTCGATCAAATGTACGGTCGCGTCGATGACCTCGTTGAGATTGTGGGGTGGGATCGATGTTGCCATACCGACGGCGATGCCGTTGCTTCCGTTTACAATAAGGTTCGGGAATCTCGAAGGAAGAACGATCGGTTCGAGTTCTTCACCGTCAAAGTTGGGCGTAAAATCGACGGTTTCCTTGTCGATGTCACGCAGCATTTCGAGGGCAAAGGGTGTCATTCTGGCTTCGGTATAACGCATGGCCGCCGCGCCGTCTCCGTCCACAGAACCAAAGTTTCCGTGTCCATCTACGAGCATATAGCGGATCGAGAAATCCTGCGCCATTCTGACCATCGCATCATATACTGAGCTGTCACCATGGGGATGGTATTTACCCATGACTTCACCGACGATACGTGCGGATTTTTTATGTGATTTGTCCGGAGTCAGTCCAAGCTGGGCCATCCCGTATAATATTCTCCTATGTACCGGCTTGAGTCCGTCCCTTGCATCAGGAAGCGCTCTTCCGACGATTACGCTCATCGCATAATCGATATAGGAGTTTTTCATTTCGTCATGAATTTCTGTCTGTATCAGTTTATGGTCTTCCAGAAAACCTGTTGTCATGCTGCATCTCCTTATCAGATGTCTAAGTTCTTAACGTATTTTGCGTTGTCTTCAATGAACTTTCTTCTGGGCGGTACTTTATCGCCCATCAAAACCGTAAAGATATCATCTGCCGCGGTCAAATCCTCCACGGTGATCTGAACCAGTGTCCTACGGTCAAAATCCATTGTGGTTTCCCAAAGCTGCTCGGCGTCCATTTCTCCAAGGCCCTTGTATCTCTGGGGCGACTTGATTCCCGTTCTTCCGATTTCGTTGAGGAGTTTTTCCTGCTCTTTTTCGGAATAGGTGTAATAGACTTCTTTGCCTTTCTGCGTCCGGTAAAGCGGAGGCTGCGCGGCATAGACGAATCCGCCTTCGATCAGCGGCTGCATATAGCGATAGAAGAAGGTCAACAGCAGCGTTCGAATATGTGCGCCGTCGACATCAGCATCGGTCATGATGATGATTTTGTGGTAGCGCAGTTTTTCGATATTGAAATCTGCGCCGATATTGCATCCGAATGCCGTTATCATATTTTTGATTTCTTCGGAATTCAGTATCTTGTCAAGTCTTGCTTTTTCAACGTTCAAAATCTTTCCACGAAGCGGCAGGATCGCCTGACGCTTTCTGTCTCTGCCGGATTTTGCGGTGCCTCCAGCGGAGTCTCCTTCCACGAGGAAGATCTCAGATAATTTCGGATCTTTTTCGGAGCAGTCGGAAAGTTTTCCCGGAAGGGCGATGCTGTCGAGAACGCCTTTTCTTCTGGTCAGGTCTCTTGCTTTTCTCGCGGCTTCCCGTGCTCTGGCCGCACGCAGGCATTTGTCCAGAATGATCCTGGCCTGCTGCGGATTTTCTTCAAGGAAGGCTGTGAGATTTTCATTGGTTGTGGTTTCCACGAAGCCACGCATCTCGCTGTTTCCGAGCTTTGCTTTTGTCTGCCCTTCAAACTGGGGATTTACGAGCTTGACCGAAACTATCGCCGTCAGACCTTCTCTGACATCTTCACCGGACAGGGCTTCTTCGCTGTCCTTGATGAATTTGTTTTTTCTGGCGTAATCGTTGAATACTCTTGTCAATGCAGAACGCAGACCTATCATGTGCGTTCCGCCTTCTATTGTATTGATGTTATTTGCATAAGAAAGAATCAGTTCATTATAGCGATCGGTGTACTGCATCGCGATCTCGATTTCCATTTCTTTCTTTTTATACTCAAAGTAGATGACATCCGGATGGATGACTTCTTTGTTTTTGTTCATATGTTTGACGAACTCACGGATACCACCTTCGTAATGGAACATTTCTTCTTTCTTCTGTCCTTCACGCTCGTCTTTGAGAAGGATCCTGATCCCTTTATTAAGAAATGCCCTTTCACGCAAACGATGCTCGAGCGTATCATAACTGAACTCAAGTTCTTCAAAGATCTCTGCGTCAGGCTTGAACATCGTCTTCGATCCCGTTTTGTTGCCGGATTCTCCAACGATAGTAAGCTCTGTCATCGTTTTTCCGCGCGAATAAGTCTGCTTATAAATATTGCCATTTCTTTTGATCTCGACTTCCATGACCTCGGAAAGCGCATTTACGACCGAGGCACCGACTCCGTGGAGTCCTCCGGAAACCTTGTATCCTCCACCGCCGAATTTTCCGCCGGCATGAAGCACGGTGTGGATAACTTCGACTGCGGGAATTTTCAGTTTCGGGTGAAGATCGACAGGCATTCCTCTGCCGTCGTCTTCGACAACGATCGAATTGTCCTTTTGTATCGTTACATTGATATTCTTGCAATAGCCTGCAAGCGCTTCATCGATGCTGTTGTCTACGACTTCATAGACCAGATGATGCAAGCCCTTTGGTCCGGTCGTTCCGATATACATTCCGGGTCTTTTACGAACCGGGTCGAGACCTTCCAGTACTTGGATCTGTTCTGCATTGTATTGCTGCTGTTTCACGTCTGGTGCCGTCATAAACCATCCTCCTATATGTAAACTTGTTTTCTACCATCTTGACATAACATTATATCGCCCCTTTTGCTTTTTTTCAAGGTTTTTAACTAAAAGAGGCTCCTTGGCCCGGCCTTTGCCCTTTTTTCGTCGTCTCGCGGCGATTTTTAGTGTCTGCGGTACATAATTTTTGCCAATATGTCTTACTTTTCTTTTGTGGACAAGTGTTATCCTCCCTCTGTGTACTTTCCCTGAAGTGCTTATTTTTTCTTTCTTTCTTTTTTTTATTGCCTGTGGATAACTTTTTTTGTATTATATAGGAACACGAAAAAACGAAACGACACATCGCAGATTTCTACTGTGTATAAAAATAGAGGGCAATAAAGAATGAACGAATTAGAACAATCATGGGAAAAGGTCCTGGATATTTTAAAACCAAAGACCACCCCCGTCACCTTTGATACATGGATCGACCCGCTTACTCCCTTTCGTTTAGACAGAGAGCGCGGCACTCTTTATTTGATTTCCGGAGACGGGATCGGAAAAAATCTTCTCGAAGATCGCTACAAAGGACTCATCGAGGAAGCGATCCGCGAATCTTTTGGCGTGAAGCTTTCCGCCGTTTTCATGGATTCGGAGCAGGTCGAAAAAGAAAAGGCAGACAAAGAGAATCCTCTTTCTCACACCTTTACCGATGAACTCTATTTGAATCCCAAATATGTTTTCTCGACGTTTGTTGTCGGCAAAAACAATCATTTTGCGCACGCTGCTTCTCTGGCCGTGGCAGAAATGCCTGCAAAAAACTACAATCCTCTCTTCCTTTACGGCGGAGCTGGCTTGGGGAAAACTCATTTGATGCATGCGATCGGCCACCATATCATAAGAAACATTCCTTCCTTAAAGGTCCTTTATGTTTCTTCGGAAATGTTTACAAACGAGTTGATCAAAGCAATCCGGGAAAACAAAACCGGCGAATTCAAAAACAAGTATCGCAACATCGACGTTCTCCTGATTGATGATATCCAATTCATTGAAAAGAAAGAAAGTGTCCAGGAAGAGATCTTCCATACGATAAATACTCTTTATGAAGGAAGAAAACAAATCATTCTTTCGAGCGACCGGCCTCCAAAAGAGATCGCGACCTTGAATGAAAGACTGCGCTCCCGCTTTGAATGGGGTTTGATTGCAGATATCCAACCGCCTGACTTTGAGACGCGCGTTGCGATCCTGTGTAAAAAAGCCGAAATCGATGACATTCCTGTAAATGAGGATTTTCTTGAAGTAATCAAAGTCATCGCAGAGAAAATACAGTATAATGTACGTGAGCTTGAAGGCGCTTTTATTCGAGTCGTCGCTTATGCTTCCCTTACAGATCAGAAAATCACCCGCGATCTTGCAAAGGAAGTTCTCAAAGACGTTTTTTCGATGAATGACCGCTACATCACTCCTGCGATCGTTAAAAAATATGTCTGTCGTCATTTCAATATAAAGCAAGCGGACATGGAATCTGCAAAAAGATCGAGAGATCTTGCTTTTCCAAGGCAGATCGCAATGTATATCTGCAGAGATATGACTGATCTTTCGCTTCCTAAAATAGGAGATGCCTTTGGACACAGAGATCATACGACAGTTCTTCATGCCTGTGAAAAAATCTCTGCTGAGATACGCCTGAACGAATCCTTGAAAAATGTGGTGCTGTCTCTCGAAGATTCGATCCGGGATGATTGATAATTTAAAAACTTTTTATACCTGCTTTTTTTCATGTTTTAAACAGGTAATATTGGATAGAAATATTGCTATTTCTTTTATCCACAGAAGTTATCAACATATCCACAGGCCCTACTATTACTTCTACTACAAAAACGCTTAAAAAAGAAGGAGGCCACACCATGAAATTCTCCTGTAACCAGCAGCTATTATCCAAAGCCCTTAATACGGTTTCAAAAGCGGTTACCTCAAGAACAACGATCCCTATTTTAAAAGGCATCTTGCTCGAAGCAACAGCCGACGGCCGTTTGAAACTTGCTGCTTCTGATTTGGACTTAAGTATCGAAAAAACGATTCCTGTTTCCGTAGGCGAAGAAGGTTCTGTTGTGGTATCAGCAAAACTATTCAGTGATATCATAAGAAAGCTTCCCGCAGAAGAAATTGAAATCGAAGAAGAAGAAAACAACAATATAACCGTAAGATGTCTTTCTTCAGAATTCAATATCGTTGGACAGCCTGCAGATGAATTTCCTCATATAGGAACCATCAAAGAAGAAAAGAAAATAAGAATAGAAAAAGAACTCCTCAGAGATATGATCAGAAGGACGGCTTTTTCAGCAAGCATAGAAGAATCCAAAGGGATCATTGTAGGTGTACTCATCGAAATGGAAGAAGAAAGCCTTACCATGGTCGCGCTTGATGGTTTCCGTATGGCTGTTGCAAAAGAAGCAGTTAAGAATCAAGAAAAGAAAAGGATCATCATCGCAGCAAGAATACTCAATGAAATAAGCAAGATATTAGCAGAAGACGAAGACAAAAAAGAAGCGGATATTATTTTAGATGATAAAAAAGCTGTATTTATTTTGGAAGATACGCGCGTTGTTTCCAGATTATTGGAAGGAGAATTCATCAAATATAAAGATGTTCTTCCGAAAGAATATAAAAGCAGGCTGAAGGTCAATAAAGGTGAACTCTCTGACAGCATAGACAGAGCTTCGCTGATGGCCAGAGAAGGAAAAAGCAATCTGATTAGAATGAATTTATTCAGAGACAAAATCATCATTACTTCCAGATCGGAAGAAGGAAAAGTAAAAGAAGAGGTATTCATAGAAAAAGAAGGAACAGATCTTGAAATCGGTTTCAATGCAAAATATATTTCCGACGTTTTAAAAGTAATCGATGACGAAGAAATCTATATGGAATTCAACACAGGGGTAAGTCCGTGCCTGATAAAACCGATCGAGGGAGAAAAATTCGAATATCTGGTCCTTCCCGTCAGAATATCGGCAAACTAAAATAATGTATTTTAAAGAAATAAGTCTGAATAATTTCAGAAACTACAAAGAGGAAAAGATACTTTTTCATCCCAGAGCCAATTTGATCGTTGGAATGAACGCCCAGGGAAAGACAAATCTTTTAGAGAGCCTTTCTTTGATGAGCCTTGCAAAATCATTTCGTACAGCTAGTGACATCGAAATGATCGGTTTCGAAAAGGATTTTTGCAGAGCCAAAGCGACGTATTTCAAAGATGGAGATGAAGGAGAAATCGAAATCAGTTTTTCGTCTGCAGGCAAAAGTATAAAAATAGACGGAGTAAAGGCTGAAAAAACAAGCGAACTTCTCGATCATGTCTATACAGTCATTTTTTCACCGGAAGATCTTCGCATCATAAAGGATGAGCCGGAAAAAAGAAGAAAATTCATGGACAGGGAGCTTTGCCAGCTGAAACCGGTCTATTACAGAAGCCTTGGAAAATATAAAAGGATCCTGCTGCAAAGAAATAGTCTTTTAAAAAAAGAAAATCCGGATGAAATGATGCTGGATGTCTGGGATAAATCCCTTGCAGAATGCGGCGGAAAGATCATTTATGAAAGAGAAAAATTTGTAGAAAAGCTCGATTTTTTGAGCAGAGAGCTTCATCGAAAAATAACCGACGGAAAAGAAGTGCTCGAACTGTTCTATGAAACCGAAATTTCAGAAGGAAATACGCCGGCAGAAAAAGAAAATTATTTTTTAGAAAAACTCAAAGCCGGAAGAAAAAGAGATATTTTCAAGGGAAATACAGGCGTAGGACCTCATAAAGATGATATATCAGTTTGCATCAATCGCACGGATGCCCGTCATTTTGGATCTCAGGGTCAGCAAAGAACCGCGGCTCTTGCGATGAAACTCGCAGAGATCGAACTGATCAAAGAAGAAAAAGGCGAAGATGCGATTCTGCTTCTTGATGACGTGCTATCGGAGCTTGATGAGCAAAGACAGAAATTCCTGCTTAATTGTTTTTCAAATGTGCAGCTTTTTATCACCGCAGCCGA
>CAZKCB010000017.1:0-16503 GCA_964550965.1 uncultured Oscillospiraceae bacterium | reverse complement strand
CGCAGTCAACCGTGATAATTCATGGAATGTGACAGAAACGATCAACATGAATTTTACCGCTCCCGGTCAAGGGATCTATCGTTATATCCCTTACACAGGAAAGATATACTATAGATTTGATCAGAAGGACACCGAAAAATCATACAAACTCGATATTTCCAATATCGATGTACCCGGCTATAAATATGAGATCAGTGACGAAAACGGCTGTGCTGTCATTGCCATCGGCGATGCGGACGTGACAGTCGAAGGCCCTATGACTTATAAAATCACCTACAAAGTCAGCAATCATGATGACAGGGTCCCTCAACTCGATCAGTTCTATTGGAATTTGCTTCCGACAGACTGGAATACGACGATCCCGAACGCACAGTTCACGATCAGGATGCCGGGTCCGGTAGGGAAAGAACAAGTCGAATTTCTTGTCGGCGAATACGGAAGCACGGAAACGGAGGATGTTGATTTTACACTTTCCGGGAATTTGATTACGGGAAAGGTCAACAGAGTTTTGGAATACGGGGAAGGCGCGAGTATTCGGATCCTGCCGCCTGAAGGTTATTTCACCGGCGAAAGAAGCAATGACTGGCTCTATGGCCTTATTATGATCCTGATAGCTCTTGCACCTCTTACAGCGGGCCTTCTTTGGTATTTCTTCGGGCGGGATCCGAGAGTCGTAAGGACGGTTGAATTTTATCCTCCCGAGGGAACTGATGCGTCTCAGCTTGGATATATCATTGATGGGATCATTGACAGCAAGGATATGGTCGCAATGATCATAAGCTTTGCAAACCAAGGCTGCCTTGCGATCCATGAAGACGGTCTTGGGTTTTCACGCTTGAAAAAACGGCTGAGCTTCCTGAAGCGGCAAAAGACTATGAGCAAACAATGTTTGCGGCCTTGTTCCGGTCGGGAGATCACATCGGCCTCGAAACATTAAAAGAAGAGTTCCAAAAGAGTATGACTCTTGCGAAAAAACAATTGGAAGAGCAGTTCACAAGGAACAAGGAAGACCGCCTGTTCACACAGAGTTCGGTCGGGGCAAGAGCTATAGCTATTCTGCTTATGATGATCCCACTAGTTTCCGTCGTTTTCCTTGGGGCGGCGTATTCTTACCAGGACATATCGGTAAGCTTGGTGGTATTGTTTTTCCTGATTGGGGCGGCGGGCTTTTTCCTCTTGTTTGTCCATATCTATGACAAGCGCTACAGTGAGGCGGCTGGCAAAAAAATGGCGCAAAGGATCGGTACAGGTATCGGATTGCTGGTCTGTCTTCTTGCGATCATGATATACACCATCGCTTTTGTGGGACTTCACCTTGCCGGCGTTTTGGCGGTTCTTGCTTCCGGCATTGTTTGTTTCTATGCGGCCATTATGAAAAAGCGGACTCAAACCAGCGCAGCTTTGCTCGGAAAAATCCTTGGATTCAAAGAATTCATAAGAACAGCTGAACTCGATCGGATCAAACGCATGGTTGAAGAAGATCCGAAATTGTTTTATAACGTGCTGCCTTATGCCTATATCTTTGGACTTACCGATCGTTGGGTCGAAAAATTCGAATCTATTGCTGTTCCTGCACCGGATTGGTATAGCGGCCATTCCTTCGGAAGTTCATTCAATACAGTTCTTTTTATCAACTCGTTCCATAGCTGTACCAATGCCTTGCAGCACAATTTTTCCGTCCCTGTTTCGGCGGGCAGCGGTGGAATGGGAAGCGGAGGTTTTTCAGGAGGAGGAGGATTCTCCGGCGGAGGCATGGGCGGCGGCGGAGGCGGCGGCTGGTAAGGAAATGAGGAATCACAATGTCAACTGAAATGGAATCTATTTTACGTGAAGTCGGTGAGGCGCTTGTCATTCTTGTGGGCGGCTATATCGGCATACGTGTTGTTCTTAAAATCTTAAAAAAAAGTCTGATCAAAAGCAGTATGGATGAAGCCCATTATGCATTTATCGTCAATACAGTCAGAGTCCTACTCTGGTTTATTGTATTTGCGACGCTTCTGACGAGCTTGGGTCTTCCGCCTTCTGCATTTATTGCAGTACTTGGAACCGCCGGAGCGGCGATCGCATTGGCTCTGAAAGAAAGCCTGACCAATTTTGTGGGCGGAGTACAGATCCTCTTTTCGAAACCGTTTTTCAAGGGCGATTACATTGAAAACCTTGAAACTTCAGGACAGGTAGAGAAGATAGATCTTCTTTATACGACCCTGAAAACCTACGATAACAGGGTCATCACGATTCCAAACGGAAAGCTTGCAAACGGAATGGTGATCAATCACACGAAGGAAAAGAAGCGACGCATCGATCTTACTTTTCCTTTGAGACATGGAGAAGATGTTGAAAAAGTAAGAACTGTTTTAGAATCACTTGCGGAAGCGGAGCCTCGTATCATAAAAGATCCGCCCCCCTTTGTAGGAGTATCCGAGCCCAAAGAGGGCTATTTGATAATCGATTTTCAAGCTTGGTGTTTGACTGAGGAGTATTCGGATCTGAAATATCGCTTTTTGGAGTTGGTCAACATCGCATTTCGCGAAGCCGACATTACCTTACCGTCACCTTTTATCGACGTCCTCGGCAAACGATAGACCTTGAAAATTCAGGGTTCTATTTTATCTTGTTTTTTACCTACATATGTGTATAATAATATCATTAAGCTTAAATAAGCTACAATAATAATGATCACAAAATGAGTCTCCTCTGAATGATGTAGAGTCAAGAGGCGAATAACAACAGGAGGTTACCGTGGCAAAGGTAAAAATTACAGAAACCGTATTAAGGGACGGCCATCAATCATTGATTGCAACCAGAATGAAAACAGAAGAAATGCTTCCTATCCTTGGCACTATGGATGAAGTCGGCTATCATGCAATGGAAGTTTGGGGCGGCGCGACCTTTGATTCCTGCCTGCGCTTTTTGAATGAAGATCCATGGGACAGACTCCGCGTTATTCGGAAAAATGTCAAAAAGACAAAACTGCAGATGCTTCTCAGAGGGCAGAATCTTTTGGGCTATAAGCATTACGCCGATGATGTTGTCGATGAATTCGTAAAGAAATCTATTGCAAACGGAATCGATATCATTCGTATTTTCGATGCACTCAATGATCCGAGAAATCTCGAACGTGCAGTTGCTGCAACAAAAAAAGAAGGCGGTCATGCACAGTGTGCGGTTTCTTATACGATCAGCCCTGTTCATACAAATGAATTCTTTGTGCAGCTCGTAAAAGACCTTGAGAGCATGGGAGCTGATTCCATTTGCATCAAGGATATGGCTGGACTCCTCGATCCCTACAACACCTACAAACTCATCAAGGATATGAAAGCAGGAATCAGTATTCCGATCGAAGTTCATACCCACGCAACAAGCGGCATGGGCAGCATGACTTTGCTCAAGGCAGTCGAAGCAGGTGCTGATATCATCGACACCGCGATTTCTCCGTTTGGTGAAGGAACTTCGCAGCCGTCCACAGAGCCGATGGTCAAGACCTTTATGGGAACCGAATTCGATACCGGCTTGAACATGGATCGTTTGGTCGAGGTCGCTGAATATTTCAGACCGATCAGAGAAGCTTATATCGCTTCCGGACTTCTTGATCCCAAACTGATGGGTGTAGATATCAATACTTTGAAATATCAGGTCCCGGGTGGAATGCTTTCCAACCTCGTGTCCCAACTCAAAGAGCAAAACAAGATGGATAAGTTTGAAGAAGTGCTCAAGGAAATCCCAAGAGTCCGCGAAGATCTCGGATATCCCCCGCTTGTTACTCCGACCAGCCAGATCGTCGGTACTCAGGCCGTTCTGAATGTAATTTCGGGCGAACGCTACAAGCTGATCCCAAATGAAGTAAAACAAATCGTCAAGGGCATGTATGGAAAAACCACAGTTCCTATTTCCGATGAGATCGTTAAGAAAATCATCAGAAACGCTGAGCGTGTTACCTGCCGCCCTGCAGATTTGATCCCGCCCGAACTTGAGAATATCAAAGCCGGCGTAGCTGATTATATGGAGCAGGAAGAAGATATTTTGACCCACGGCATGTTCCCGAAACCGTCGATCGAATTCTTTGAGAAGCGCAAAGCAGCAAAAGAATAAATAGCGCCTGAAAGCAGACGCAGGATTCAAAAAAACATAGAGTCATACATTAAAAGAAGCTGCCTCAAAAAAATTGGGACAGCTTCTTTTCTATGCAGAAAATTTATTCGAGTTCTTCCGCCAGGATCACACCTTCGGCTTTTGACAGCTGCTGTATGATTTCCGCGTGGGTAACTTTTTTCGGGATGCGAATGGAGATGTTCAGAGTATAACCGTCGGCGATGATAGAGCCGGATTGTGTGATCCGCGTGTCATGAATAAGGAGATCACGACTGCGAACCTCTGCAAGAACCTTGCGAAGATTATCAAGAGAATCAAACTCTATCAGGAGATCCATAATTCTTGATCGGTTATAAAAATAGTTTTCGACGCGGGGAAGCAAAGCGAGAACAACAAAGACAAGAATACCTGCGACTGCTGCTCCCGAATAGAAGCCGATCCCAAGAGCAAGGCCGATGCAGGCAGAAGCCCAAAGCCCTGCGGCAGTGGTCAGTCCTTTTACTTTATTTTTGCTCGTTACAAGGATGAGGCCGGCACCTAGAAAACCGATGCCGCTTATGACCTGGGCACCAAGCCTTGCGGGATCTGCTCCCGGAGCAAATTCCTGTACGATGTATTGATCTGTGAGCATCGCAAGGGTGGCGCCGAGACAGACAAGGACATGTGTCCGTAGTCCTGCCTGGTGTTTGTTTGCGCCTCTTTCAAGGCCAATGATGCCTCCAAACAAAACCGAAAGGGCTAGCCGCACCGTTGCGGAAAGAAAATTCACATCTCTCATCATTTCTGAAAGCCAATAGTAGTAATGCATCGTTTGCCCTCCCTTGAACTGTTGCGGTTAAACCATATTAGTTGTGTTCCCTGATCGGAAGAGATACAATCAGAAAACAGGATTTTTTTACTGCAATACCGCTATTATATTCAAAAAAGTAAAAAAGGTAAACAAAATTAGTATTTCGTGGTAAAATGAATTCAAAAAAAATGGGAAGAAGGCGATCAGTAACAATGCTTCGAGAAATTAAAAAAAAGAAGTTGATTTTAGAGAACCGAAAACCCTTTGATACTGAAGCCGTGCGTTTCTTTGAAGAAATGGATCGCATCGATTGGATCTATTCCTCTATGAAATTAGACGGAAGTCAGGTGCGAAAGACAGATGTCGAACGAATCATAAAGGGTGAATTTTTGATCGATGTCTCTGTAAACGACCATGCTGCAATCAGCAATTTACAAGACATGATAAAGCAGCTTTATGGCATGTCTGAAATGGAGATTTCTCTCGACGAAAAATATCTGCGAAAGATCCATGAAGCTCTCACTGATTCTGAAGAAGAAGGCTATCGCAGAAGCAATCCCGTCCTAAGGATGATCTCCTACAATCCTCCGCATTTTAAGGAAATCGAAGAACAGCTGCAATTCCTTTTTCAATGGCTCGATTCCGACGATGCACCGATCGGAACGATCGAAAAAGCAGCATATCTCCATAATAAACTGATCGAGATCTATCCGTTTGAAAACGGATCGGAATCGACAGCGAGGGCAGCGGCCCAGTATCTTCTGATAAGAGACGGATTGCCGCCGGTCCTTTGGAACATAAGCGAACCCGAATATTATGATGCGATACGACTCTATTTGAAAAATGAGGATATTTCACCGATCCGTGAAGTCCTCGCGCGCGGCGTATACAATAAGCTTGAAGTCATGCTTCAACTCACTGCCGAATAACGGCCGGGAAGAAGCTCCGAAAGCAGTTTTATATGCTGACTCGATCCAGCTCATCCAAATCATAAAGTTCGATCAGGTCGATCAGTTTGACCGGATATTTCGAATCTGTTGCATAACCGCAGCGTTTTAAGGCCCAAGCTCCAAGCGTGCTGTCGTACATGACCTTTCTGTAAGGTTCATAGCGCGATGCTGTCATAAGCAGCTTGTTGTGGTCGGCCCAACTTTCACTGATGCTTTGATACGCTCTGAATTTATCATCGATGCGGTACTTCACTCCGTTGTATTCTTCCCATGTGTTTGATATGACTGTGCCTGCTGTTCCCGTTCCTTTGATCCCGAAAAGGTTATAGGAAAGGATCCCGCTGTATTTATCGACAGGTACACTTTGACCCCAACCGCTTTCAAGAATTGCTTGGGCTGTCTGCAACGCTGCGGACATCCCTGATTTTTTTGCGTCAGCGACAGCCAGCTTTGAAGCAAGACTTTGGAATCCGGTTTTTTCAACGATAGGCTGTGGGGGATAGATTTTGCCGGTATAAACGGTGACATTGACTTCTTCTGTCGAAATCGCCTTGTTGGTTCCATAAGTGCCGACCGCTTTTAGCTTCCATGATCCTCCGTCTCCTGAGGCAGGAATATAGGTGAACTCCTTGGAAGCATCAGTAATCGCAGCAATGACTTTCTGAGTTCCTGTCGCTGTATTTGTCATGATAAATTTTACGCCGGAAAGAGTGACATTGCTTGTCACTTTGAGTTTGGCTGGGGCAGCGGTCGTGATCACCTGATTGGGTCCCGCGCCTTGCAACAATAATTTAGAGGTGCCTGAGACGTAAACGGAAATTTTGGCGCTGTCATAAACCGTTCCGTCCGTTCCTGTGAGCCTTACAAAAAGTTCTTTGCTGCCGTTGCTTGCCCATCCCGGGAACCAGGTATAACTGCCGTAAGCGATTTTTTGAAGACTTTGCGTCGTCCCTGTCTTTGTATCTCTCGCGAGATATTCCGTCTGAAGAACATCAAAATTTCTCGATGCAGAAAGCGTTACCGGGCCGTTTATCGTCTGCCCCGCTTTCACTCCTGTCAAAGCAAAGGTTCGCGGGATCTGGACTTTCACGGAAACGCCCTGGCCCGGGTAGCTTTGTTTCTTTTGGTCGAAGGCGATCGCTTTGACGGTCACATTTCCGTTGTATGCCATCCCCGGCGCCCATTGCCAGGTGCCTTGCGGATCCTGCTCGGAGGTGGTCATGGTTTTTCCGTTATCGGTATTTGTGATTTCGTATTTAACATAAGCGGCAGAAAAATTAAGATTTGTCCCAAGTTTGACTGCGCCTTTGACGGTCTGATTTTGCGCGAGGCCGGTCAATGCGGCTTTGGGTACGATCCCGACCTGAACCGGCTTGGCACTGCCTGCGAGGAATTTGCCGTTTTGATCATAAAGGGCAGCCACAAGGACTCTGTTACCGTTGTCACGGGTCTTTGGAAGCCATTGATAGGCCGCAGCAAGGTCGCTGCCTTTTGCAACGAGGAAGCCGGAACCTGTGTCGGGGCTGAGCAGCATATATCTGATCTGCACTGCACCTGCCGGAACAGGAGAGGGCAGTGACGCCCGCAGTGTTGTGGTTCCTGTGATCGTTCCGCCCGATTGAACGGATGCAATGTTCATATCAAAAAAAGGAGTGATGCTTGAAGAAGCCGCAGAATCGATCAAAATCGTTCTGCTCGTTTCATCCCAATCGATCGCGACGCCAAGCGCATTGCTGATGAGTCGAATCGGGACAAAGGTAGTAGCAGCAAAAATCTGCGGGCTTACATCGCTGAGATCATAGCTTTTGACACCATCCACGGTATATTCAATGAGATTTTTGTCGATCCGCAGCAAAACAGCACGTTCCCCTTTTGTAATGAATACTGTTCTTTCTGCATTGTTCCAGCTTACTTCTGCACCGAGCTCTTCCGAAATGATCCGCACAGGCACAAGGGTCCTGCTGTTTCGAATGATAGGCGCTTCAGAAGAATTGATGTTTTGACCGTCGATATTTATTTTGATTTGCGTATCCGCACAGGCCGAAGGCATAAGCCAAAGAATCGATGTCAGAACCATCGCTGCGGCTAAAAGCGGAATGATAAGTTTTTTCATTGTGTGATCCCCCCCTTTGTAACAGCATACCATTTTTTAATGTAAGTGATCGATTTAATTCAAAATTTAATATAAAAATGCACCTCCAAAAGTCAGCGTTTTATCTGACGTTTGAGGATGCATTTTTGTTTGTGATTTTTTTGATATTCCATCTAAAAGGTTGCGGTACTGCTATCTGATCGCGCGTTTTTTGATGTCGATCGCTTCATAAATATCGTTTTCAAAAAGCTCCGAGAAGTCTTTGAATTCGGCGAGACTCATATCATCGATCGCTTTGTTTTCGTTGATGCAGTAAAGAACGATCTTTCCGATGATCTCATGGCAGTCGCGGAAGGCCAGTCCTTTTTTTACAAGATAGTCTGCGGCATCGGTGGCATTCATGAAACCTGAAGCGGCAGCTTTTTCCATCCTGTCTTTTTTGACTTCCATTGTTGCAATGACCTCAATGAAGATCGAAAGGCAGTCTGTCAAAGTGTCTCCGGCATCAAAGAGGGCAGGCTTGTCTTCCTGCATATCCTTGTTGTAGGCCAGCGGCAGTCCCTTCATGATCGTCAGAAGGGCAAAGAGATCTCCGTACACACGGCCTGTCTTTCCTCGGATGAGCTCGGTCATATCCGGATTTTTTTTCTGCGGCATGATGCTGCTTCCGGTGCTGTAAGCGTCGTCCATTTCGATGAAGGCAAATTCTGTTGAACTCCAAATGATCAGCTCTTCACAGAAACGAGAGAGGTGCATCATCGAGATCGCACAGCAGGAAGCGAATTCGATCGCAAAGTCACGGTCGCTTACTGCGTCCATCGTGTTTTCGCAGATTTTCGCAAAGCCAAGCTGTTCGGCGGTAAAAGCGCGGTCGATCGGATACGTAGTGCCGGCCAATGCGCCGGAACCCAGAGGCATCGAGTCTGTCCGTCCGAGACAGTCGCTAAAACGCTCCTTGTCGCGCGAAAACATCTGGATGTAGGCAGAGAGGTGCAACGCGAGGGTCACAGGCTGAGCGCGCTGTAAATGCGTGTAGCCGGGCATGACGGTTTCTTTGTGTTTCTCTGCAAGTTCGGTCAGGGTGTCGCAAAGCTTACCCAGCAGTGCGAGGACCTTTTCTATTTCTTCTTTTTGATAAAGGCGAAGATCGGTAGCAACCTGGTCGTTACGGCTTCTCGCTGTGTGGAGTTTTTTTCCGGCGATGCCGATCCGTTCGGTCAGAATGCTTTCGATGTTCATGTGGATATCTTCGCGTTCGATCGTGAACTCGATTTTTCCGTCCTCGATCTCGTTCAATATTTCAAGAAGAGAAAGCCGAATGGATTCGGCTTCCTCGTTTGTTAATATTTTTTGCTTTGCAAGCATCGCGGCATGCGCTATGCTGCCTTTGATGTCCTGCTTATATAATCTCTGGTCAACTTCAATGGAAGCGTTGAATGCATCAGCAGATGAATTCGCCTCCTTTGAGAACCTTCCTTTCCAAAGCTTCATTCTTTTTTGCTCCTCCCTTTTTGTTCTGCTGCATGATCGCTCTGATTTTGACAGAGAGACCAAACAGATTGATAAAGCCTTCCGCATCCTTCTGATTGTAAACTTCGTCCTTGCTGAATGTCGCAAATTCCTCACTGTAGAGCGAGTTTTCGGACTTGGAAGCAACCGAAGTAGCTGAGCCTTTATACAGTTTAACCTTTACGGTGCCGGTAATCAAGCTTTGTGTGGAATCGACAAAGGCCGCGATCGCTTCTCTGAGCGGAGTAAACCAAAGTCCGTCATAAACGAGCTGCGAATATTTCTGTGCAACAATATTTTTGTACGCCATCGTATCGCGATCTAAAACGAGTTTCTCCAACGTAGCATGCGCTTTGTAAAGGATCGTGCCGCCCGGAGTTTCATAGACGCCTCTGGACTTCATCCCGACCAGTCTGTTCTCGACGATGTCGATCGTACCGACTCCGTTTTCAGCGCCAAGCTTGTTGAGGACTGTCAGCAATTCGATGGGGCCGAGTTTTTGACCGTCGACCGCCACGGGGATACCTTCTTCAAAATCGATCTCGACATAGGTCGCTTTGTCCGGTGCTTTTTCCGGCGTAACAGAAATCACGTGGATGCTGTCAAGATGTTCGTTCCAGGGGCTTTCAAGATTTCCGCCCTCGTGGCTGATATGCCAGATGTTCTCATCGCGGCTGTAGATGTTTTCTTTTGTCTGTGAAATGGGGATGTTGTGCTCGTCAGCATAGGCGATGCAGTCTTCACGGGATTTCAGATCCCAGATACGCCAGGGAGCGATGATCTTGATGGACGGATTCAGCGCCTTGATCGTTGTTTCAAAACGAACCTGATCGTTTCCTTTTCCTGTGCAGCCGTGGGCAATGATGAAAGCGCCTTCTGCTTCTGCAACTTCAACAAGCTTTTGCGCCATCAGGGGTCTAGCCATGGAAGTACCCAGGAGGTAATCTCCTTCATAGATGGCTCCGGCTTTCAGTGTCGGCCATATAAAATCGGTAATGAATTCCTCACGGATATCCAATACATAAGATTTCGAAGCTCCGGTTGCATATGCTTTCTTTTCGATCGCCTCAAAATCATCACCTTGACCTGCATTGCAGCAGACTGCGATGACATCATAATCATAGTTTTCCTTGAGCCAGGTCATAATGACCGATGTATCGAGACCGCCCGAATATGCAAGAACGACTTTTTCCTTACTCATGATCTTTTCCTCCTATTTGCATATCGAGTAGAACGGTATGCATTTCCCTTCGTAATTATTTTGAAATATGAAAAGAAGTATAGCACTCCAAATGCGAAAGTGCAATAGAAATATTATAATTATTCAAATTAATTTATAAATATACAAAAAAGGCTGCAAACAAGTTCCGGTGATTGGGTTTTGCTCAAAAGTACATCGGCGGCTTGCTTTACTTTAGAGGTAAAAATGAATATAATGAAAGCTGATTATAAAAAAATGGGTATAAAAAGAAGCAGAAAGCAAAACCGGGCGGAGGATTCGATTGGATAATATAAATGACCAGCAGAAGGAAAATGGAAATTCAGCAAAAAAGATAGATGGTATTTGTTCGGAACTGGAAGGCGCGATTGGAGCAGAACGCCTGACGCGCAATGCCTCGATGAAAGAACATTCTTCGTTCAGAGCCGGAGGAAATGCAGACCTTCTTATCATTCCGGCCTCTCTTGACGAACTTCGTCAGACGCTTAAGATCCTTAGTGAAGCTAAAGTCCCGCATATCGTGATCGGGAACGGAAGCAATCTCTTGATTCGTGACGGCGGTTACCGCGGCGCCATTGTCAAAATAGGAAAACAGCTTGCCGGTATAAAAATCGATGGAGAGAATATTGAAGCAGAGGCAGGAGCCTTACTTTCGGGTGTCGCAGCGTTTGCTCTGGAACATGAACTGACGGGTTTCGAATTTGCATCGGGGATTCCCGGAAGCCTCGGCGGTGCCGTTTTTATGAATGCCGGAGCTTACGGCGGCGAGATGAAGCAGGTAGTTTCTTCCGTACGCGTCATCTCAAAAGACGGAAGAGAAGAAAAAATAGTTTCCGTTGATGAAATGGATTACGCTTATCGGAAAAGCGCATTGATGGAAACCGGAGAGCTCGTACTTTCCGCTACCATACATCTTTCCAAAGGAAAACGTGCGGAAATTGCCGCGACGATGCGCGAGCTTACCACGAAACGAAACGAGAAGCAGCCGGTTTGTTTTCCATCGGCGGGGAGTTTTTTCAAAAGACCCGAAGGGAATTTCGCCGGAAAACTGATACAGGAAGCAGGACTGATGGGCGCACGGGTAGGCGGAGCCGCGGTATCGACACTCCATGCCGGATTCATCATCAATGATGGCGGTGCAAGTGCCTCGGATATTCTTGAACTGATGAAGAAAGTGCAGGATGAGGTTTTTTCCAGAACCGGCATCATGCTTGAACCGGAAGTTCAAATCATGGGAGAAGAGCTCGATGGACTATAAACAAGAGATCAAAAAATACAGGATGCTTGACGACATCCATACGCATACGACCTTTTCTCACGGAAAAGGAAGCATTGAAGACAACGTCAAATCCGCAGTCGAAAAAAAGCTCCGAACGATCGGCATTTCAGACCATGGACCCGGCCATCTCACCTTTGGAGTTAAACGGTCGGATTTTCCGGTCATGCGAAAAGAAATCGAACGACTTCGACCGCTCTATCCGGACATTGAAATATTGCTCGGTGTAGAAGCCAATATCATCAACGCTTCCGGGCATTTGGACATTACGGCGGAGGAATGCAGAAGTTTCGATTATGTGCTTGCCGGTTATCATTATGGTATCTTTGGAGAACAACCTTTTCGGGCCGCAAAGATCCATATGGTCAATCTGTATGATACTTGGCGCGGAAAAACGCAGGATGGAAAGCAAAAGGCCGAAGACACAGAACTTGTGATAAAGGCTCTGCACGAAAACGATATCAAGGTGCTGACTCATCCGGGGGACAAAGGACGATTCGATCTCCTGGCGCTTGCAAAAGCCTGCGAGGAAACGAATACACTGATGGAAATCAGCAACTGGCATGAGGCACCCCTTACGGAAGGCTTGAGAGAGTGTGCGAAAACGGGAGTTTCTTTTATCGTAAGCAGCGATGCACATACTCCGGAGCGCGTAGGAACCTTTTCGGGAGGTTTGCGAAGAGCCTTGGAAGCGGGTGTCGATCCTGCCCGCATATTGAATCTTGAAAAAATCGAATAAGCGGACCTTGGTGAAGGGAGGAAGAAAATGGACTTTATTATTGTGACAGGCCTGTCCGGTGCGGGAAAATCCCAGGTGATCAACTGCCTCGAGGATATCGGTTATTATTGCATCGATAATATGCCTCCTTTTTTGATCAAAGATTTTATGCATTTGGTCATCCAAGGCAAAAAAACCATCACAAAAGCCGCTTTTGTCATGGATATTCGCAGCGGCGAGTATTTTGACGAGTTCGTCAGCGGACTTGATAACATGGATAAAAGCAATTTCCATTACATGATCCTCTTTTTAGAAGCCTCCGATGAAGTGCTGATCCGAAGATACAAAGAGTCGCGGAGAGAACATCCTCTGGCTGCAGGAGAAGGAACGATCCTTAAAAGCATCCATGCAGAGAGAAAACGCCTGAGCGAGATTCGAAAACGAGCGGATTGTATTCTTGACACTTCGACAATGAAGACAGCACAGCTTCGTGAAGAGGTCCGAAACCTGGTCGCCAACGGCAACGAAACAAGATTTACGATAACGCTTCAGTCCTTCGGCTATAAATACGGGATCCCGCTTGATGCCGACATGGTTTTTGATGTGCGTTTCCTTCCTAATCCCTATTATGTCCAAAGCCTCAAAGCGTTGACAGGAAACAACCAAAAAGTCAGGGACTATGTGACTCGTTTTCCTGAGAGTGAAAGCTTCATAAAAAAGGTCCATGAGCTTATCAACGAGTTGATCCCATCCTTCCTGAAAGAGGGCAAAGCAAACCTCGTGATCGCCTTTGGATGCACCGGCGGGCAGCACCGTTCGGTCACGATGGCGAACGTATTTACGGAATTGTTTAAGCAAGATGGCTGGCGGGTATTGACCATCCACAAAGACGTATAATGTAATTGTAGGAACGGTGAGAGAAGCGCCGTTAAAATTCGTTTAAAAGGAGTTGGAATATGGAAAAACTAATCATTACGGCATGCATTTCGGGTGCCGAGGTCACGAAGGAGCATAATCCTGCAGTGCCCTACACGATCGAAGAAATCGTAAGAGAGGCAAAATCGGCTTATGATGCCGGCGCCTCGATCATCCATCTGCACGTCAGATGGGATGACGGAACCCCGACGCAGGATACCGGCAGATTCCAGGCCGCGATGGATGCGATCAAGGCAGTTTGCCCTGATGTCATCGTACAACCGTCGACCGGCGGAGCTGTGGGCATGACAGACCTCGAGCGTTTGGCTTCGACTGATGTTGTCCCTACCCCGGAGCTTGCAACGCTTGATTGCGGAACCTGCAATTTTGGCGGAGATGATATCTTTGTCAACAGCGACAACACGATTTTTAACTTTGCAAAAATCATGAAAGAAAAAGGCATCAAGCCTGAGCTTGAAGTCTTTGATAAAGGCATGATCGATATCGCACTCAAGGCTGACAAAAAAGGCCTTCTCGTGCACCCCCTGCACTTTGACTTCGTACTTGGTGTCCAGATGACAGCTACCCTTCGCGATCTCGTATTCATGGTCGGAAGCATTCCTTATGGTTCGACCTGGACCGCTTGCGGCATCGGCAGAAGTGCGTTTGAGATCGCCGCGGCGACGATCATCATGGGAGGCCATGTTCGCATCGGCTTTGAAGACAACCTTTATCTCGAAAAGGGAGTCCTCGCAAAGAGCAACGGAGAGATGGTAGAAAAAGTAGCGAGGCTTGCTAAATTTTTCGGAAGAGAAATTGCAACACCGGCTGAGGCAAGAAAGATCTTGTCGATCGCCTAAGCACAGTTGTGTTTATTGGATCGGCAGGCGGGCGGGTTATCTGCCTGCCTGCTGTTTCTGCTTTTTGCTCAGCCTTTGAAAGATAACCCCCAAAACCATTAAAAAGAAAAAGGAGGAAATTCGTGTCATTTTCAGCCGAAATCAAAAATGAGCTTTCGCGCAGCGACCTGGATAAAAAATGCTGCACGCTCGCCGAAATTGCAGGCTTTGTACGCGTTTGCGGCGCAATCAAGCTTTCCGGCGGCGGACGCCTCGAACTCAAACTTTCCACAGAAAACGCCGCAGTAGCAAGGCGTATGAAGACTCTTCTGAAAAGCTATTTCGGAGTGGGCACGGACCTTTCCATCGGACAAAACCCCCTGCAAAAAAAAGGACATATCTATGAGCTCCTTGTAGGAGTCGAGGACAATGCCGAGCAGATCCTTCGTGAGACCGGTATCTTGCGTGTTCGTGAAGGCTGCAACTATTTCCCCGACGATATCTCGACAGAACTTGTAAAAACCAAATGCTGCAGGCGTGCGTACCTTCGCGGCGCATTCCTCGGGGCGGGGACGATCAGCGATCCCGAAAAGAGCTATCATCTTGAACTGATCTGCAATAGTGAAGCCCTTGGAAATGACTTCCGACGTCTGATCAACGGCTTTGGCTTCAAGTCAAAGACCGCCCAAAGGAGAAACAGCCATATTGTGTATCTCAAAGAAGGCGAACAGATCAGCGATTTTTTGGCGCTTCTCGGAGCGCACAACCATGTCATGGAATTTGAGAATGTACGTATCGTAAAAGAACTTCGAAATAAAACAAACCGGATCGTAAACTGTGAAAACGCAAATCTGGACAAGACCATTGAAAGTGCGGCAAGACAGCTTCACGAGATCCGTTTGATCAAAGATAAAAAGGGCCTGGACAGTCTCCCACCAAAGCTTCGCGAAGCTGCGACGCTTCGGCTTGAAAACCCGGAGGCTTCGTTGCTCGAACTTGCGGAGATGACAGATCCGCCGCTCAAAAAATCCGGCATCAATCACCGCTTTCAAAAGATTGCGGATATTGCAAATAAACTTGAATAGAATAGAAAAGAGGCAGAGAGAAAACATGGCAGAAGATCAGACAAATGAACTGGAAATCATTGAAGAAGAAACCATTGAAGAAGAAACCATAGAAGAAGAGATGACAGAAGAGACCAGCCTGAAAGAAGAAAACGGTATCTTGCTGCAGCAGGTCATGAGCCGTGCAGATTACAGTGCATTGAGAGCACATTATATGTATGAGGTCAAACCCGGACGTATGAAGCGCTTGATCATTGGACTTGCCATTGTCTCCATTTTGAGCATGGCAGGCAGAGTCGGCTATATTCCAGCCCCGTTATATTATGTCGGCGTTTGCGGATTGATCGTTTTGACCTTTGTTTTCATCTTGATCGACGCAGATGCGAGAAAGCTTGAAAAACCAGGAAAATCGATTGGAAACAGACCGCAAAACCTGCTGCTTTCCGAGGACGGCTTTCAAGTAGAGTGGCTTAATTACGGAGTTCCGCTTGAATATAAATGGGACACTGTGATCGTTGCAGGAGAAGGAGAATATCATTATTTCCTTTACGTTGCGAAACTCGCGGCTATCATCATTCCCAAAAGAGGTATCAAGCCGGAAAAACTTGCAGCAGTGCATGAATTGCTTGAAAGAAAAACAAATTTAATGAAATATGACGAAAGCAAAAAAAGACCGCAGCAGCAAAAGTAAAAGCAGGGCTTTGTGCCTCGAAAATGGGCTTTTGCGAAACGATAATACAAAAAGAAAGCGGACCTGATACGAACCGGCCGCAATGAATTAAGGAGAAAACATTTGGATAAGGGAGATTGCTTTGCAGTTGAAATAACAGATCTGAGCCGCGAAGGCGAGGGTATTGGACGAATCGGAGGAATGGCTGTTTTTGTACCCGATGCGATACCCGGAGATAAGGTCATGGTCGAGATCACCGAAGGAAAGAAGAATTATGCTCGTGCAAAAGTTGCAAACATTCTTACCCCTTCCGCGCATCGTGCCGCTCCGTTTTGCGGCTATGTAAAAGACTGCGGCGGATGCAGCCTGCAA
>CAZKCB010000016.1:0-16727 GCA_964550965.1 uncultured Oscillospiraceae bacterium | reverse complement strand
GTGACCTTGCTCAGGATGGGCACAGTACGTGACGCTATGGGATTGACCTCGATGACATAAATGTCTTTGCCGTCGTAGGCGTACTGGACATTGACAAGTCCGACGATATGAAGTGCTTTGACGATGCGTTCAGTGTAATCGATCATGGTTGCAAGCGCTGCTTTTGGAATCGACTGAGCCGGATAGATCGAGATGCTGTCTCCGGAATGGACACCCGTTCTTTCTACATGCTCCATGATGCCCGGGATCAAGACGTGCTCGCCGTCTGCAACGGCGTCAACTTCGATTTCCTTGCCGCGGATGTATTTATCGATCAGGACAGGGTGTTCACTTGAAAGAGATACCGCTTCCTTGAGGTATTTTTTGAGTTCTTTATCGCTTTCGACGACCTGCATCGCTCTTCCGCCAATTACGTAAGAGGGACGGACGACCAGCGGATAACCGAGGATCGCGACCGCTTTCATCGCTTCTTCCATAGTTGTGACCGCCTTGCCTTCGGGAACAGGAATGCCAAGTTCATTGAGCAAAATGCCAAATTTTTCGCGGTCTTCTGCAAGGTCGATGTATTTATAGGGGGTTCCGAGAAGACGGATGCTGCGGTCGCTGAGCTTTTCAGCGAGGTTGAGTGCGGTTTGTCCTCCGAACTGCAAAATGACTCCTTCGGGGCGTTCTTTTTTGATGAGATTCATGACATCGTCGATGTGCAGAGGCTCAAAATAAAGCTTGTCCGAAGTATCAAAATCCGTACTTACGGTTTCTGGATTATTATTGATGATGATCGCTTCATAGCCGGCTTCCTGGATAGCCCAGACTCCGTGTACGCAGCAGTAATCGAACTCGATTCCTTGTCCGATCCGGATCGGTCCGGATCCTACGACAAGGATCTTTTCTTTATCTGTGATCCGGCTCTCGTCTTCGGAATCCATGCAAGCGTAATAGTAAGGTGTTTCTGCTTCGAATTCGCCGCCGCAGGTATCGACCATCTTATATACAGGATAGATATCGTGATAAACCCGGATATCCTGAAGTGCTTCTCTCGGAATTCCGGAAAGGCGTAAGATCTCACCATCGGTAAAGCCCATCGTTTCGGCTTCGATAAGCAGGTCACAACCTAAATCTTCGGTGGCAAGGCGCTTTTCCATATCGATGATATTTTTGATTCCGTTCAGGAACCAGGGATCGATCCCTGTCTTTTCGTGAAGCATCTCGATGGAGATGCCTCTTCGGAGCAGTTCAGCCAATCCGAAGATACGTTCGTCATCACAGACAGCAAGCTTTTCAAAGAGAGCCGAATCTTCCCAGGAATCCATTTCTTCAACGCGCAGTCCGTCATATTTTCCTTCCAGCGAAGTCAGGGCTTTGAGCAATGCGCTCTCAAAAGAGTTGCTGATGCTCATGACTTCTCCGGTTGCTTTCATTTGAGTGCCCAAGGTCCTTTTCGCGGTGATGAATTTATCGAAGGGGAATTTCGGGACTTTTGCGACGATATAGTCTACCGTAGGCTCAAAACAGGCGCTTGTCGATTTGGTTACATAGTTGCGAAGCTCGTCAAGCGTAAAACCGAGAGCGATTTTCGCTGAAATCTTTGCAATCGGGTAACCCACTGCTTTTGATGCCAAAGCAGAGGAACGGCTGACCCGAGGATTTACTTCGATAACGTAGTAGGAGCTGTCATGGGGGTTCAGCGCAAACTGGATGTTGCAGCCGCCTTCTATAGAAAGACTCCGAATGATCTTTTGTGAGGCATCACGGAGCATTTGAAATTCATAATTATTTAAAGTCTGCGCAGGAGCGACAACAATGCTGTCTCCGGTATGGACTCCGACCGGATCGAGGTTTTCCATGCTGCAAATGATGATGCAGTTGTTCTTTGAGTCGCGCATGACTTCGTATTCGATCTCTTTCCAGCCGGCAATCGATTTTTCAAGGAGGATCTGACCGATGGAACTGCTTTCCATACCACGCAGGCAAAGAGTATTCAATTCCTTTTCATTATCAGCAATACCGCCGCCGGTTCCTCCGAGAGTGTAAGCCGGACGGATGATCACGGGATAGCCATTTTTCTCGACGAAGGCAAGACATTGCTCGTAGTTGGTTGCAATGACACTTGGCGGGATCGGTTCATCGATCCGCTCCATAAGTGCCTTAAATGCTTCGCGGTCTTCTGCATTTTTGATGCTTTCTTTATTGACTCCGAGGAGGCGAACCCCATACTTCTTGAGAACACCACTGTTTTCAAGCCCCATGGAAAGATTCAAACCCGTTTGGCCGCCGAAACCAGCCAAAATGCCGTCCGGGCGCTCTTTCTCAATGATCTTTTCAAGAAATGCTTCTGTCAGCGGTTCGATGTAGACCTTGTCAGCAATGCCGAGATCAGTCATGATCGTTGCCGGATTGCTGTTGACCAAAACGGTTTCAAGCCCTTCTTCGCGAATGGCTTTGCAGGCTTGCGTCCCTGCGTAATCGAATTCTGCGGCCTGTCCGATAATGATCGGACCGGAGCCGATGATCATAATTTTGTGTAAGTCCATATTCTTTGGCATTATTTCGCACCGCCTTTCATGAGGTCAGCAAAACGGGTAAACAGATAGGCGCTGTCTTGTGGACCCGGAGAAGCTTCCGGATGAAACTGCACGGAGAAGAACGGGAGAGTTGTGTGCTTCATTCCTTCGACTGTTCCATCATTGAGATTGGTATGTGTGATTTCCATTCCTTTTGAAATGACGCTTTCCGCTTTTACGGCAAAGCCATGATTTTGTGAGGTGATCGAGGACAAACCGGTATCTTTGTCGTAGACGCCATGATTTCCGCCTCTGTGTCCGAATTTTAATTTGTATGTTTCTCCACCGACTGCAAGAGCAAGGACCTGATGACCCATACAGATCCCGAAAATCGGGATGTTACATTCGAGCAGCTTAGCAATTTCTTTTACGGCTTCCGTTGCCGCTTCAGGATCGCCAGGGCCGTTCGACAGCAGGATGCCATCGGGTTTGATCGCAAGGATCTGTTCCGCTGTTGACGAATAGGGGAAAACCCATAAATCGCAGCCTAAGGCAAGCAGATTTTTCAGGATGCTGTCTTTGACACCAAAATCCAGAACGGCAACACGTTGTCCCTGGCCTTCGACATGTACGACTTCTTTTACTCCAACGTCCTTCATTTGATCCTGGCGTAAAGTTGTTTTTGCGCATAAGTCTTTGGCTTCGACTAAAGATATGTCTTCGGTGCTGATAAGGCATTTCATTGTCCCGAAGTTCCGTATCTTTCTCGTGATCGCGCGCGTATCAACTCCCGAGATCCCCGGTGTACCCATCTGCTCCATCCAGTCGTCAATGCGTCCGATCGAGGTGTAATGGGAAGGGGTTGCCGAAACACTTCGGGCAATCAAACCAAAGGCATGAATCCTATCGGATTCACGCCCTTCAATTGAGATTCCATAATTTCCGATCAGTGGATAAGCCAGATTGATAATTTGGCCAGCATACGAGGGGTCGGTCAGAATTTCCTGATAGCCGACGATCGATGTATTGAACACCAATTCCCCGACATTCGTTGCTTTTTTCCCAAAGCCTTTTCCTTTAATAACGGTACCGTCTTCAAATACTAATATTCCGTCCATACATCTTTTCCCTTTCTCGTATATTCTATTAATAATTATACATGGTTTAGCATAATTATGCAATGTTTTTTGTTGATTTTCTAAATTTGCTTTTTTTAGGCGAACCGGTGGGCTTGACACTCTTTTCTTATGCACCTACAATCGAAGTATAAGTTCGTTTGCTTTGGTCTTCCTTACAAAGCTTTCGTAACAGAATATCACATTAAGTAAGGAACGACAAGAAATAATATTCGTTTTTAGCAAAAAAAATGAAAGGATGGTCAATATGGCAGTTAATCTGAAAGGTAGAAGCTTTCTTACTCTCATGGACTTTTCAACGGCGGAGATCCGTTATATGCTTGATTTGGCGCATGATTTAAAATCCAAAAAAAGAGCAGGAATTTATAATTATATGCTAAAAGGAAAAAATATCGTTTTGCTTTTCGAGAAGACATCGACCAGAACCAGATGCGCATTTGAAGTAGCGTGTCTTGATGAAGGAGCTCATGTTACCTTTTTGGACTCGGCAAGTTCTCAGGTGGGAAAAAAAGAATCGATCGAGGATACCGCGAAAGTTCTCGGAAGATTTTATGACGGCATCGAATACAGAGGCTACGAGCAAGCGGTTGTCGAAAGCCTTGCAAAGCACTCCGGCGTTCCTGTGTGGAACGGCTTGACAGATATCGATCATCCGACGCAGATCCTTGCAGATCTTCTGACCATAGAGGAACATTGTGCGAAGCCCCTTTCAAAAGTAAAAGTGGTTTTCTGCGGAGATATCAGAAACAATATGAGCTACGCATGGATGTATGGCTGTGCCAAGATGGGCATGCACTTTGTTGCCTACGGACCCGAAGAACTCAAGGTAGATGAAACGGTTTTGGCGGCGGCAAAAGCGGTTGCAACAGAGACCGGTGCGACAATTGAAGTTTGTCACACTCCGGAATGCCTTGAAGGTGCGGATGTACTTTACACCGATGTATGGGCATCCATGGGCGAAGAAGCACAGATCCCCGAACGCGTCAAGCTTCTGACCCCATACAAAGTAACAATGGAAATGGTAGCCGCGACGAAAAATCCGGAAGTACTCTTCCTTCACTGCCTGCCGGCGTTCCATGATTTTGAAACCAAAGCGGCAAAAGAATGGAAGGAAAAGGGCTTTGACATCAGAGAGGTCACTGACGAAGTATTCAGAAGCCGTCATTCGATTGTTTTTGACGAGGCGGAGAACAGGATGCATACGATCAAAGCCGTCATTGTTGCAACGATCGGATAGTTCAAAGATCTGATCATTGAATGCCAAGGAGAACAAAATGATCCAGGGTGTCAACGTTTTTTCGGAAATCGGAAAATTAAATAAGGTAATGATCCATCGTATGGGACGGGAGATCGAAGGTCTGGTCCCCGACAACTTTGAACGACTTCTTTTTGATGATATTCCCTACCTTCAGGTTGCACAGAAAGAGCATGACCGGTTTTCGGAAATCCTTTCTGAAAATGGAGTGCAGGTGGTTTACTTTGCAGAAGAGGCAGCACTCTCGCTGCGCGAAAAGAGTGTGCGCGAAGCGTTTATCCATGAGTTTATAGAAGAAAGCGGTATTCTTTCTTCCTATGCAAGGGAGACTATTTTTGAAAAGCTGATGGCATTGAAACTTCGTGAGTTAGTAAACCTTTGTATCGCAGGGATCCGAAAAGATGAGATCTCGGTGAAAGCACCCATGTCTCTTGCTGCTATTGTAAGTGAAGATTATCCGTATTATGCGGACCCAATGCCCAATCTCTATTTTACAAGAGATCCGGGAGCCTGTATTGGTAACGGAGTCAGCATAAACACGATGAAGACCGACGCAAGAAAAAGGGAATCTCTTTTACTCAAATACATGTTCAATCACGATGAGGATCTTTTTCCAAAAGGAACGAATCTTTGGTTCAACAGAGAACCAAATGCAAATATTGAAGGCGGAGATATCCTGCCGCTTTCACCCGAGGTCGTTGCGATCGGTGTTTCTGAGAGAACGAGTGCAGATGCGATCTCACTTGTTGCCGAGCGTATCCTTCGCACTGAAAGCAGCTTTAAAAAAATCATTGTTTTCAGGATACCAAAGCGCAGAGCGTTCATGCATCTTGACACCGTCTTTACCATGGTCGATTTTGACAAGTTTACGATCCATCCTGAGATAGAAGGCCCGCTTGATCTTTATGAGATGTGCCTTGGAAAAGACGGAGAGATCAAAATTTCAGTCGCCACCGACAGTCTGGAAGTGCTCTTGAAAACAGAGCTCAAGCTTCCTGCAGTGGATCTGATTCGCTGCGGAGGTACGGATAAGATCGCCGCGCAAAGGGAACAATGGAACGATGCGTCCAATACCCTTGCGATTGCACCGGGAGTTGTAATAACCTACGACAGGAACTATGTAACAAATGATCTTTTAGATAAAAAAGGAATCAAAGTCATAACGATACCAAGCTCAGAGATTTCCAGAGGAAGGGGCGGTCCGCGCTGCATGAGCATGCCGATCAACAGAGATGATCTTTAGGAGGAAATGAATAGTGGGAGAGTGTAAGGGGAAAATTGTTTTGGCCCTTGGAGGCAACGCCCTTCAAGATACAAAAGGACCCGTTACGGCAGAAGCACAGCTTGCTGTTGTAAAAAGAACCTGCGACTACATCGTTCAACTCGTGGAAAAAGGTTATGAAATGGCTATCGTTCACGGAAACGGCCCACAAGTTGGAAGGATCATGACGGCGTTCGAAGCAGCCAAGGCGGTTACTCCGCCAATGCCCTTTGATGTCTGCGGCGTGATGAGCCAAGGTTATATCGGATATCATCTGCAGCAGGCACTTCATTCCGCGCTCAGGCGCAAAGGCAGAGATATTCCTGTTGTGAGTCTCGTGACCCAGGTCGTCGTCGATGTAAATGATCCTGCTTTTAAAAACCCGGCTAAACCCGTAGGAACATTCTATTCCGAAGAAGAGGCAAAGATAATAGCTGCGGAAAAAGGATATCTTATGAAAGAAGACTCCGGACGCGGCTGGCGCCGCGTTGTGCCTTCTCCCCGGCCCTTAAGGATCGTTGAACTCGATACGATAAAACGGCTTTGGGATTCAACGATCGTCATTGCGGCCGGAGGAGGCGGGATTCCGGTGATCGAACTGCCGGATGCAGCACTGGAAGGCGTTGCGGCCGTGATCGATAAGGATTTTGCCGCAGAGCTTTTGGCGGAACAGATAGGCGCTGATATCCTTTTGATTTTGACTGAAGTTGAAAAAGTGGCGATCAATTACAACAAGCCGAATCAAGAGGACTTATCGGAGATCACGATCGCAGAAGCGGAACGTTATATAAAAGAAGGACAGTTCGCAGCCGGAAGTATGCTTCCGAAGATCCAGGCGGCAATGAAATTCGTAAGTGCGAATCCCGAGAAACGTGCAATTATTTCATCTCTATATAAGGCAACTGAGGCCATAGACGGAAAAACGGGAACCAGGATCGTTGGATAAATCAAAGGAAAAGCAGATAGATTTTTTGAAAAAATGCAAGCAAATCAAAACCAGCTGTCAAAGAAGGCAGCTGGTTTGTTGTAAATATCATTTTATTTGTTTTTAGCGTGGTGCAAGTTTTTCACTTCCGAATTTGCGGGAAAGAAAAAGTTTGATGCAGGCTGCCACCGGAACGGCAATAAGCATGCCTACAATGCCCCAAAAGTAGCCGCCAAAGGTAACTGCTACAAGAATAAATACCGGGTGAAGACCGGTACTGGAACCGACCACTTTTGGATAAATGATGTTGCTGTCGATCTGTTGAATGACAAAAAGCACGATGACGGCAAGCAGGGCCTGTGAAAATCCGCCGGATAAAAGCGCCACGATGACTGCAGGCACCATACCGAGGAAGGGCCCAAAATAAGGGATCACATTCGCAAGGCCCGCAAAGCAACCTATGAAAACTGCAAAATCAAGACCGATCACAGTCAATCCGACGGAAGACAGGATGGCGATGATCAAAGCATCGATAAGCTGTCCGCGCAGAAATTGAGAAAGGACCTGATTGATGTCACAGAGTATCCCCTGAAGTGAAAAACGTGCTTTCTCGGGAAGTAGACCCGTGATGGCTTTTTCCCAAAGACCCTTGAAAAAGTCTTTGTCTTTGATCAGGTAGATCGAGACAACAGCTCCAAGAACCATATTCAGGATCCCGCCACCGATGTTTCCGATAAAGCTGATCACGGTGTTTGCGCTGAAATGATCGGAGATCCACGCGGCGATATCCGCTGCAGATTCTTTGAGCTTGTCTTCAATTCCGGTTGCAGGGATCGATGCGGCCAGACGTCGGAAGCTGTCTTCGTACTGCAGGAAATACTTTGTGATATTGTCAAGCATCCCCGAAAGGCTGTCGAAGGCAAGTTGCCCAATGATCAGAAAAGCAAAAAAGTAGATGATGGCGCAAACCACAAGAAGTATAATGACGTAAGTCACGACGATGCTTGCAGTACGGCGTGAAGCAAGAAGCTTTTCCTGTCTCTTTGGGCTTGCTTTTCTTAGATTCCCAAAGAACTTCGACATCAGTTTCCTGTCGATAAAGTCCACCAAGGGGCTCAAAAGGTATGCTAAAAATAAGCCGATAAAAAGCGGCGAAAGGGCAGACAGAAAATGGTCGACCGCCGAAACCGAAGCAGAAAAGACTACATCGATGTGTTTTAAAATAAAGTAAAGAACATACAAAAGGCCGACGGTAAATATCACATAAAGACATATTTTGATATATCGCCAATCGGAAAAGAGTTCTTTGATTTTAGACATTTTCCCACCTCACATTCTTCTAATCCCAATTTCATTATATATCATGGGCTTAGACCTGGCAAGAAAAGAGCTTGGAGGCTGAACCGGCGCACCTTTTCTTCCTTTATATAATATGTATATAGCCTTGCGTAAAATTGCGGCGAAAGGGTACAAGAGCAGAGGAAATCATCGCTGAGAAACAAAGGACTCTGCGCTTTTTATGCTGTATTTGAAGCTTTACTGAAAATACACTTAAAAAATCGCGCAAATCTGTAAATTCCAATGTTTCCACCATTTTCAAAGATGTAACCATTTACAGGATTTTGTATACATTATTACAAAAAGCCAAAATGCATTTTTTACATTAAGAACTCTTGCTTTTAACTACCATATATAATATAATCCATTACTATTCAAGAGAATATTCGTTCTAATTATACCCAAAAGGCCTAATGTGGTCGAAAACAGCGGAAATCATGTATAAAAACAATCTGAAAAGTTGACCATACATAGATGAGAACCGTAGTTAGTGAAAAGGAGATTACCTATGAAACATGGAAAAATGAAAACGATGGACGGGAACACAGCGGCAGCTTATGTATCTTACGCTTTCACGGATGTTGCGGCAATATACCCAATCACTCCATCTTCTACGATGGCAGAGTCTGTTGATGAATGGGCAGCTTATGGTAAGAAGAACCTGTTTGGTCAGGAAGTTCGCGTCGTAGAAATGCAGTCTGAGGGAGGAGCCGCCGGAGCAGTACATGGATCGCTTGCTGCAGGTGCGCTTACCACCACCTATACGGCATCACAGGGCCTGTTGCTCATGATCCCGAACATGTACAAGATCTCAGGAGAATTGCTCCCCGGAGTATTTCATGTCTCTGCAAGAGCTCTTGCCGGACATGCACTGAGCATCTTCGGAGACCATTCTGATGTAATGGCTGTAAGACAGACCGGTTTTGCTATGCTCGCATCTTGCTCTGTACAGGAAATCATGGATCTTGCTGCGGTTTCACATCTTGCTGCGATTCGCGGAAAAGTTCCGTTCCTTCATTTCTTCGATGGTTTCCGTACTTCCAGTGAAGTGCAGAAGATCGAAACGATCGATTACGATGTCTTTGATAAACTGATCGACAGAAAAGCTTTGCAGGAATTCCGCGACAATGCTTTGAATCCGGAACATCCGGTCGCCCGCGGAACCAACCAGAACCCGGACGTGTTTTTCCAGGCAAAAGAAGCATCTAACAAATATTATGAAGCAATCCCGGCAATCGTTGCCGATTATATGGAAAAAATCGGAGAGGCCACAGGCAGAAAATACAAGCTGTTTGATTATTATGGCCACCCCGAAGCTGAAAATGTCATCGTTGCGATGGGTTCTGTCTGCGACACTGCGGAAGAAACCATTGACTATCTGATGAAGCAAGGCAAAAAAGTAGGCCTCATTAAGGTCAGACTATACAGACCGTTTGCTCCCGAATATTTAAAAGCTGTTATGCCTGCATCCGTAAAGCGGATCGCAGTTCTTGACAGAACCAAGGAACCCGGAGCTCTCGGCGATCCTTTATATATGGATCTTAAGACAATGTATTATACAGAAAAGAATGCTCCGGAGATTTACGGAGGAAGATACGGCCTTGGTTCCAAAGATACTACGCCCGGACAGATCGCAGCAGTTTACGCGAACCTGGAGCAGGCAGAACCCAAGAACCAGTTCACCATCGGTATCGTTGATGATGTGACCCATTCTTCGCTCGAGACTGTGGAAAATATTTTCACAGGCGCAGAGGGAACCATTCGCTGCAAGTTCTGGGGACTCGGTTCGGACGGAACGGTAGGAGCAAACAAAAGCGCGATCAAGATCATCGGAGACAACACCGAGCTTTATGCGCAAGGCTATTTTGAATATGACTCGAAGAAATCCGGCGGGCTCACGATTTCGCATCTTCGCTTCGGAAAAGAAAAGATCCGTTCGGCTTACTACGTTATTCAGGCAGATTTTGTGGCTTGCCACAACCATGCCTATGTTCATCAGTATGACCTTCTCAAAGGGCTCAAAGACGGAGGCACTTTCGTATTGAACTGCTTCTGGAATGAAAAAGAGCTTGAGGAAAATATCCCGGCAAGCATGAAACGATATCTTGCAAAGCATAATATCAACTTCTACATTATCGATGCGACGAGCATCGCAGAAGAAATCGGCCTCGGAAATCGTATCAATATGGTCATGCAGGCAGCCTTCTTCAGCCTGTCGAAGGTCATTCCGATGGAAGAGGCAGTCAAGCTTCTCAAAGATGCAGTTGAGCATTCCTACGGAAAGAAGGGCGGCAAGATCGTTACGATGAATAACGATGCGATCGACAGAGGCTGCAAAGATTATGTCAAAGTCACGATTCCCGCAGAGTGGGCTAATGCTGTGGATGCAGAAGCCGAGAAGAAAAACGTCCCTGCTTTTGTAGAGGAAATCATGATCCCGATGAGCCGCCACGAAGGTGACGATCTCCCCGTAAGTGCCTTTACAGGAAGAGAAGACGGAACATTCCCTGTTGGAACATCCTGCTATGAAAAGAGAGGTATCGCAGTCAGCGTTCCCGAGTGGAAAGTGGAAAATTGCATCCAGTGCAACCAGTGCGCTTTGGTTTGCCCACATGCTGCGATCCGTCCGGTCCTTCTTGATGCTTCTGAAAAGAGCAAAGCCCCGGCAAACTTTGAAACAAAGAAAGCAGTCGGAAAAGGACTTGAGGCTTATGAATACCGCATGCAGGTCTCCGCACTCGATTGCCTTGGCTGCGGAAACTGCGCAGATATTTGCCCCTCGAAAGAGAAGTCTCTTGTCATGAAACATCTTGAAACACAGATGGATCAGGTCGAAAACTGGGATTACAGTCAGACATTACCGATCAGAGATGATCTCATGAACAAAGACACGGTCAAGGGCAGCCAGTTTGCAAAACCGTATCTTGAATTTTCGGGAGCTTGTGCAGGCTGCGGGGAGACTCCTTACGCCAAGCTGATCACGCAGCTCTTCGGAGACCGCATGATGATCGCCAATGCAACAGGCTGTTCCTCGATTTGGGGTGCACCTGCACCGTGCATTCCTTACTGCACAGATGCAAAGGGCAGAGGACCTTCATGGGCAAATTCCTTATTCGAAGACAATGCGGAATATGGTCTTGGTATGGCTGTCGGCGTAAAGCAGATGCGCATCAAGATCAAGGAGACAATGGAAGAACTTCTTGCAAGCGATCTTCCGGCCCCACTTGCCGAAGCATTTAAAAACTGGGTCGAAAAAATAGATGACGGTGAAGCATCGCGCGTTCTCTCTGATGCAGTGCTCGATGCCATTTCAAAGGCAGGCACTCTCGGAGCAGAAAACGATGCGAAGATCAAAGACATCATGGATCGCAAAGATTTCCTCGTAAAGAAATCGGTCTGGTCCTTTGGCGGAGACGGATGGGCTTATGATATCGGATACGGCGGCTTGGATCATGTCCTCGCATCCGGAGAAGACATCAATGTGTTTGTTTTCGACACCGAAGTCTATTCAAACACCGGAGGACAGTCTTCCAAGTCGACCCCGGCTGCAGCGATTGCAAAATTTGCGGCTTCCGGCAAAACATCAAAGAAAAAAGACCTTGGAATGATGGCTATGAGCTATGGAAATGTCTATGTGGCACAAGTCGGTATGGGAGCTGACAAAAATCAGCTTATGAAGGCGATTATCGAGGCAGAACGCTATAAGGGACCGTCCTTGATCATTGCTTATGCTCCCTGCATCAACCACGGACTTAAAAAAGGAATGGGTAAGACCCAGGAGAATACGAAGGACGCGGTCGAAGCGGGCTACTGGCATCTCTTCCGTTTCAATCCCGAACTCAGGGAAGAAGGAAAGAATCCGTTCCTCCTCGAATCAAAGGATCCGACAGGAAACTACAGAGATTTCCTTATGGGACAAGTCAGATTCGCATCGTTGAAGGGCGAATTCCCCGACCATGCAGAAATGCTCTTCGAAAAGGTCGAGCATGATTCGGCAGACCGTCTGGCCTCCTACAAGAGACTTGCGGCCAACGAGTGTAAATAAAAGAGACCCATATAAACACCATTAAGACATAAAATAAAAAATACCGTGAAAATCACACGGTATTTTTTATTGATATTTCAACACAAATAGTGATTAATAATCACATATATTTTCACACATAAATAAATTTATTCCTGTATGATTTATTCCTGTGATTTTGGAGATAATATGTATGTGACTATTAATATAATTAAATTTAGAAAGCTTTCCGATAACGTTTAATATCAAAGATAAGAAAACAGAAAATCGAGGCTAAATAATGATCCAAAAACAATGAAAATTGGAATTTTAGTTAAATATCTTGCAACCCTATTACAATAGGTGTAATATATGAATCATTTTAGCAATAGTTATTTAATTCATCTACGATGGGAGGATTACCTTACTTAAAAGGTTATATCATGTTAAAACAATTTAAAAGAATAATAATGGGTAAACCATTAAAAAATGAAGCACTCAAGGATCAAAAGCTAGGAGTATTGTGGGGACTGCCAATTTTATCTTCCGATGCAATTTCATCGGTTGCTTATGCAGGCCAGGAAATGCTTCTTGTATTGATTCCTGTAGTTGGAGTCGCAGCTTATGCCCAAATGTCACTTCTATCATGGTGCATCATCGGATTGCTGGGTATTTTGATGTTATCTTACAGACAGACCATAGACTGCTATCCCGGCGGAGGCGGTGCTTTTATCGTTGCAAAAGAAAATCTCGGTGAAATTCCTGGTATGGTTGCAGGGGCGGCACTCTCGGTTGATTATATTCTTACGGTAGCGGTCAGTATTTCATCCGGCGTAGAGCAGCTGACTTCTGCGTTTCACTTCTTAAATCCGTATAGTGTTATCCTTGCGGTAGCTCTCGTAGTAATTATTATGATCGGAAATCTGAGAGGAATCAGAGAATCCTCAAGAATGTTTGGGCTCCCAGCCTATGCATTTATTATTGCTCTCTTGGGACTGATCATAGGCGGCGCTGTAAAACTCATGAACGGATATGTTCCGCCGGAGCCCGATTTTGCCAAGCCGTTAGGAGCCATTACCCTTTTGCTTCTGCTCAAGGCCTTTGCCAGCGGATGTACTGCACTCACCGGAGTAGAAGCAGTAAGCAATGCGGTTCCTAATTTTAAAAATCCATCGACCAAATATGCAAAAACAGTACTATTGTTATTATCTGTTGTGATTTTGTTCTTATTCGGCGGTACTTCTATTATTGCGAATTATTATCATGTAATACCGGGAGAGGAAGGGGCATTGCTCATCTTGATCGCGGAGGAGGTTTTCGGACATACCTTCATGTATTATTATATTACCGCAACTACCTTTATCATATTGATCTTAGCTGCAAATACTGCGTATTCGGGCTTTCCGATGTTGATCGCGGTAATGGCCAAGGAAAAGTTTGCGCCAAAACAGCTGAGCATGAGAGGGGATAGATTAAGTTACAATAACGGAATCATCGTATTATCAGTGGTTTCTATTCTTCTGATTATTGCCTTCAAAGCAGATGTAACCTCACTGATCGGCCTTTATGCGATTGGCGTATTCATCTCGTTTACTTTATCTCAATCCGGGATGCTTATGAAATGGGTAAGGGAAAAGAAAAAGCATTGGAAGTTGAAGATGGCTATCAATGGATTTGGTGCATTCCTTACAGCGTTAGTTGTGATCATTATTGCTTTTGCCAAGTTTAGGGAAGGGGCCTGGATCGTCATTGTTTTATTACCGGTTATGGTATTCCTGCTTCATAAAATCAACATGCACTATCTTTCTGTAAGAGAACAGTTAAGAATCCAGGACAGTGAATATGCAGGCATGGACCTTTCTAAAATGAACTATCAAAACAGAATCATTGTTCCGATAGAGAGCGTCAACAAAGCGAGCGTAAGAGCTTTAAGATATGCACATACGATTTCCGATAATGTAGTTGCATTTAGCGTTGCCATTGATGAAGAGGGTGCAAGAGATATAAGAGAAAAATATGAAAAGCTAAGAACGGATATTCCTCTGGTTGTGAAGCTTTCGGCATATCGAAAGGTTATTGATCCGCTGCTTCGTTTTATTGAGTCCTCGGAATATGACCGTGAGCCGGGAGATATGGTCACAGTACTTTTATCGGAGTTTGTGGTAAAAAAATGGTGGCAGCGTTTCCTGCACGGCAACACAGGGTCTTATATCTCAAAGAAGCTTCTGAAGCGTAAGCATATTGTTGTATCTGTCATTCCGCTTCAGCTAAAAGACGATCAATTTTATGCAGATAAGTTAAAGAAGCAAAATCGTAAGGGTTAATTTATATTATAGTAAAATACGCTGCAAAAGCGAAAGGAAAAAATAATGAAGTACTACGTTGGTGTTGAAATTGGGCCTAAAGTTACACAGGCGGGATTAATAGATAAATCTGCTAAACTTCTTGCAAGGAAAAAGGTACAGACACGCAAGGACGGAACTCTTGCTGAAATTGTAAAAGATGCAGTCGATTTGATTGATCGTTTGCTTGACGACCAGGATTTAGACTTGAAAAGCATTAAGCATATTGGAATCGGATGCCCTGGAGTACCTGACAAAGACAGTGAAAATATCATGAAAAACTATGTGATGGGATTTTACGATGCCCCTATAAAGCAGGAGTTTCAAAAGTATTATAAATTGCCTATTTTTATTCAAAATGATGCCAACTGCGCAGCTCTGGCAGAAAGCTATGCAGGAGCTGCAGAAGATCTTGACTATTCCGTTACAATAGATATCGGAACCGGAATTAGTTGCGGCATTATTATTGAGAATAAAATCTATGATGGATATGAATATGCGGGCGGCCTTATTTCACATATGGTTATTGATAAAAATGGACCTGAATGTTCTTGTGGAAGAAGAGGCTGTTTTGATGCCCTATGTTCAGAAACGGCAATCATAAAAGCTACGAGAGAAATTGCTGAGACAAATCCAAATTCTATAGTAATGCAATTATGTAATCAGGATTTAAACCAAATAAACGAATTGACCGTTTTTGAAGCAGCGAAACTCGGTGATGAAATGGCAAAGAAATTTGTTGAAAAATATATCGACGATTTTGCGGATGCACTCGCAAACGTAGCGAACATATTAATGCCTGAAGTAATTGTCCTTTGCGGCTCAATTACTTCATTGGGAGACGAACTGCTTAAACCTTTAAACCAGAAAGTGAAGGAGAGAGTTTTTCATAGAGAGATTTACAGCCCTCTTATTTGCACAGCCGAAATGGGAAGCGCTGCAGTGTTGATTGGGGCAGCAATTCTGGGGATCAACAGAAACAAATAGAAGTATTTTATGTTGTTCTTCAAATTATCGAATATAGGAAAACAAAAAATGACTATAAAAGTGCATAGTCATTTTTTTGTGATTCGCTTTTTAATTTCTAAGTGCAACTGGGTGAGAAACTAATGATAATAGTAATGAAAAAGTACCATAAAAAAAACAGGAAGGGCGAACCCTTCCTGTTATCATGAGCTGTCAATCTTAAACTAGCAACAAACGATTAGCCTAGACAGCACCCTGAGCCAACATAGCTTTAGCAACCTTCAAGAAACCAGCAATGTTTGCACCGGCAATGTAGTTGCCCGGCATACCGAATTCCTTGGAAGACTCGTCGCAAGCTTTGAAGATGGAAGCCATGATGCCTTCGAGCTTAGCATCAACTTCTTCGAAGGACCACTCGAGTCTCATGCTGTTCTGGGACATTTCGAGAGCGGAAACAGCAACACCACCAGCATTTGCAGCCTTTGAGGGGCCCATGATGACTTTGTTGTCAAGCATGTACTGCATAGCTTCTAATGTGGTCGGCATGTTAGCGCCTTCGCATACAAACTTAGTTCCGTTTGCAACGATTTTCTTAGCATCTTCGAGCTGAATTTCGTTCTGAGTTGCGCAGGGGATGACTACGTCAACCTTAACGCCCCAAGGTTTCTCACCAGCGAAGAACTTAGCGCCGGGGAACTTGTCAGCATAAGGAGCAACGATGTCTTTTCCGCTTGCTCTCAGTTCGAGCATGTATTCAACTTTGTCACCAGTTACGCCGGCTTCATCATAGATGTATCCGTCGGGACCGGAGATAGTAACAACTTTTCCACCAAGGTCATTGACTTTGATAACAGTACCCCAGGAAACGTTGCCGAATCCGGAAATACCAACTGTCTTGCCTTTGAGGCTTGTTCCGTTTGCTTTGAGCATGTTCTCGCAGAAGTATACGATACCGAATCCGGTAGCTTCTGATCTTGCGAGGGATCCGCCCCAGCCGATA